>NZ_CP073638.1:3000000-3267341 GCF_029962485.1 Burkholderia cepacia | reverse complement strand
CGTGCCGTTGTCCTGTCGTTATCGCCGGCTGGCACGGGCAATCCTGCCCCTGCCGCGCGGACCGTTGAATGGGACGAGTGTAGCGACGGGAAACGATGGAAACGGGGATGCGCCTCGTAGCGTGAAAGCGCGTTTTCCGGCGACGATCGAATCGGACTACGAAACCCGGCGGCACGCTCGGGCACGCGCCGCCGGAACCGCTTCCATTGCGCGCCGGGCCGCCGGCGCGCGTGTCAGCGGCGCGTCAGGCGAGGGTTACAGACGCCGCGCGGCGAGGTACGCGAGCTGCGCGCGGTTCTGCACGTTGAAGAGTTTCTCGAGCGAACGGATGTGATGGCCGACCTTGTGCAGCGACGTGCGCAACGCGCTCGCGATCTCCTGGTCGGACAGCCCATGCACGAGGCGATCGAGCACCTGCTGCTGCTCGTCGCCGAGCGCGAAGCCGCGCATGCGCGCGATGCGCGCCTCGAGAAACGGCAGCGCGACACGGTGCACGGCGAGACTGACCGACAGTGCACCGCCGATCACGCGATCGTCGATCCATTCGGTGCCGTGCGTCTCCGACGTGACGTTCACCGCGACGCGCAGGTCGAGACGCGGCGCCGACAGGCTGAAGATCACGCCGCTGTTCATTGCGTGCGCACGCAGATGGCCGGCAAGCGCCAGCACCTTGCGGTCGCCGCTACCCTGCGCGGCCGCCTCGATCTCGTCGAGCCGCCACGCGACCGGAAAGCCGCTCTGCCGCACCTGCGCGAAACGCGGGTCACTCTCGTAGAGCATTCCTTCGATAAACGGCTGCATGAATGTCGCCGGCGCGAGGTCGCGCAGCAGATGCGCGCACAGAATGCGCCGCCCGATCATTTCGTACGCCCCGTAACCGAGCGTACTGAAACCGATTTGCCGCAATCGCGCATGGCATTGCGCGAAATCGATTGGCGCGAGGTCGGTTTTACCGTATCCAATTTGAATACCGGTAAAAACGTCACGCTCGATTGCCTGATATTCGTTCGAATAAACGGCAGCCGCTGCAATATCGGCTTGTGAGAACCATTCGACGCGTGGTGCGCCGTCAGCATATGTCATGAGGAGCCCGCCCCTTTCCCAATATGTGGAACTGCGCCCCGTCACGATCTGGTCTTTTCTTTATGATTTTCTGGTCGATCTTATATGCGTGCGGATATGAACCTTCCGCCGCCATTCGTATTACGGCATATTACGCATTTACGGGCATTTTTGTACAATGCCCCCGCGTTTCGTCAGGGATGACGATCGGCGCATATCAAAAACGATGCTCGATCGCACCGCCGCGAATGCCGTACACGATACGGCCGCCGCCAGGCGATGCGCGTCGATTCCGAGGGATGGCTCATGTCCGATATTGCATTGCATGAAGAAGCGGTCGCCCCAACCTTTCCGCGCCCGTCGCACGGATCGAGCGCCTGCGCCGATGCGCTGCGCGAGCGCGCCGTGCAGGTCGTCTGGTGCGACGACGTGAAGCGTGGCGACGTCCCGCAGCCGCACGCGCCGAAGCTCGGCGTCGCCGATACGCTCGCGCACGCGCAGAGCACGGCCGAGCGCAACCGGATCGTCACAAGCCTGCTGCACCTGACGGGCTTCTCGACGTTCGCGTACTTTGCGCTCGAATTCGCGCGCGACCGTGTCGAAAGCCTCTACCTGCACGAAGCGTTCACGCCGGCCACCTATCGCGGCGACTACGTGCGGCACAACCACCACGACGTCGATCCGCGCACGCTCGGCGCGCGCGTGTGCAACATGCCGATCGTGTGGGACCTTCAGCAGTTGCGCCGCGATCATCGCGAACGCGACGACGCCCCGTACGTGAGCCCCGCCGCGCTCGACGGCTTCCTGCAAACGATGCAGGACGACGGAATGTGCAGCGGCATCATGTATTCGATGGCCGTACCCGGCACGCGGCTGCATGCGTTCATGAGCTTCACCGCGCCGCGCCGCACGCGCGAATGGATAACGCCGGCTACGATCGAGCAGGCGCTGTCGATCGGGCTGTCGGTACACAAGTTCGCTTCGCCGCAACTGATCTCGACGTCGCGCGAGCGCGCGGTGAATGGCCTCACGCCGTTCGAGCAGGAACTGCTGCTCGGCATCGCCGAAGGCGCATCCGACAAGGAGATCGGCCGGCGCCTCGACACCAGCGCGCACAACGTCGACTATCACCTGCGCAAGCTGCGCAAGCGCTTCGGCGTCGCGAACCGGATCCAGCTCACGTACCTGACGTCGAAGCTCGAGTTGATCTGAGCGCCGCGCCGCTTCGTGAAATCGGGCGCGTAAACGCACATGCCGGCCTCGCGGGCCGGCATGCACGGGTTGCGGCGCGGTGCCGGGTCCGGCGCCGCTTCCTGTCAAACGTCCTGCGTTACTTCAGCAGCGTCATCTGGACGACTTTCACGATCACGAGGCCGACCGCGATCACGAGATAGCCGCGCAGCACGGCCATCCAGATCCGTGTGGCGACCGTCATGTTCTGCGGCTCGAGCGTATCGAGCGGCGGCATGCGCCACGTGTCGCGCAGCGAGCGATCGAGCGCCGGCTCGACCACGCGCTTGTTGCGGCGAATCAGGACCGTTGCGAGATAGCCCGCGATCGCGAGCACGGTGCCGCCGACCAGCACGTCGACGATCGCCTCGCCGCTGATATCCGGATACATCACCGATGCGGTCAGGATGATCGACAGCAGCACGAGCACCCAGATCACCGCGCCCGTGAACACGTTGAGCTTCGTCGAGTTGATCCACGGGCCAAGCACCTGGCGGTCGTTGCACAGCACGAGCAGGAACACCGTCGCGCTCGGCAGCAGCACGCCGGCCAGCGTCTGCACGGCTTCGGTCAGCAGGCCGAGCGGGCTGCCCGGGATCAGCACGAGCGTGGCCGCGGCCGCGACGATGCCGAAATAGACGAGATAGAAGCCCTTCGCGTCGGTCACGCCGCGATGCAGCGAGTGACGGATCTTGAACACGTCGCCGATCGCATACGCGGTCGACAGCGACACCGCTGCCGCACCGATGATGCATGCGTCGAGCAGCGCGATCGCGAACAGCGTTGCGCTCGTACGGCCCGCATACTTCTCGAGGCCCGCGATGATGCCGCCTGCATCGGTGAAGTTGCCGGCTTCCGGATGGCCGTTGAACAGCGCGGCGCTGAAGCCGATCATGGCCACCGCACCGACCAGCACGAACGCGATGCCGATCCACAGGTCGGCCTTCTCGTACTTCATGAAGCGCGGCGTGATGCGCTTGTCGATCACGTAGCTCTGCTGGAAGAACAACTGCCAGGGCGCAACCGTCGTGCCGACGATGCCGATCACGAGCAGCATCACGTCCGACAGCTTCGCGTGCGTGGGCCAGTTCGGCACGAAGAAATCGCGCGACATCTGCGCGACGGGCGGGTGGATCGACACGAGCACCGGCACGAGCAGCAGGCTCAACACACACAGCCCGATCGCGAATCGCTCGAAGCGCCTGAAATCGCCGGTACTCACCGCAGCCATCGTCAACGCGGCGGCCACGCACACGCCCGCCACCTTCGGCAGCCCGAAGAAATCCAGCACGAACGTGATGCCGATGAACTCGGTGACGATGGTCAGCGCATTGAGCAGGAACAGGTCGATCACGCTGAACGCACCCCAGAACTTGCCGAAGCGTTCGAAGATCAGGCGCGCATGGCCGACGCCCGTGACCGCGCCAAGGCGCAGCACCATTTCCTGGTTCACGTACAGCACGGGCACGAGCAGCAGCAACGTCCACAGCAGCGTCGTGCCGTAGTTCTGGCCGGCCTGCGTATACGTGCCGAATGCGCCGGCATCGTTGTCGCCGACCATCACGATCAGGCCCGGGCCGATGATCGCGAGCAGCGTGCGCAGGCGCGCCCACCACGAGCCGCGCGCACCGGTGTCGTGGTGCGAGATCGTGCCGAGTGCACCGCGGATGTCGCCCAGATGTGCTTCGTCGAGCACGGCGCTGCGTTCGACGGCGATCGGTGGTGAGACGTTGGATGGCGTGGACATGATGTGTTCCGTACGGCTAAGGGTTATTCGATTCGATAAGCGTGTGACCTTGGAATGCGCACGGGGCGGCCGCTCGAAGGTGGGCGCGCGTGCGCATGCCGAGGCGCGCTCGGCGCTTCTTTCAGCGGATCAACGATTTCAGCTGGTTCAGCAGACGCGAGAACACCCGCGGACGGGCGTCGAGCGTCAGCATCGCGTCGTAGTGGTTGCGCGATTCCGTGACGTGCGGGAGGTTCGACAGCAGAAGGCCGAAGTTCATGGTCTGGCTCCGTGCGGCGACGGCAGGCATGCCGGCCGCGTGGTGGGTGCGGGGCCAGTCCGGGGCCTGAACGACGTGTCAGGCTAGTCGGCCGGATTGTCCCTGCGACCCGGGTTCAAAAGGGTCGGTGTGTGCAACGGGCATAAGGGACAACTGTCACTGTCGTTCATGGCGGCTCCTGTGCGGTGTTCCGGAAAACACGGTTGACCGCCGTCAGGCCTGCGGGCCGCCATTCGCGAGCCGGAAAAAGGCATGCGCGAACGCGGCCGCCTGCCGGGCGGCGGTGAAACCGGGCAACGCATGCGAAAACGCATCACGCTAACCGGCGCGAATCAGGGTGCACGTAGGGATTTGCTGCGGAATACTGCTGCGCGCACCGTTTGCCTGGGAGACAAACGGCGGCTTCGATGAGGCGCGGACGTCGGTCGCTCAGGCGGAAATTTCGTTCGAAGATCGACTACTGCAGGCGTCCAAGGCGGCGGCCCCAAGAGTGAAGATGCCGGATTCTATGGACCGCCCGAAAGTGAAGTCAACCCCTCCAAACCCCATTTCTCGAAATAAATTTCCCGCTTTCCGCCACTGAAAGATTTGTCCTTGAAATGGCGTACCGGAACCTTTCAGCGCGTCACTCAGCGGTCACGCAACGATGCGTGCGAACAACGACGCGGCATCCTGCCGCGCGCTTCCCGCGCCCCGCCGAAACGCTGCCGCGCCGCGGCGGTCCGTTGCGACACGCACGCCACGGACGTCATCTTTTGTGCTTTTTTGCTTGCACCGCAGCAAAAGTCGCGACTACAATCCGCCCCAATTCATCAAGGGAGTCCCTCCGTGGACACATGCTCTAGTTGCAGTTCGATGCCGGTCCAGGCCGGCCAAGCCATCGCGAGATAGCAGCCAGACGCATGTCTTTCGCCGCTAGCTCGCATTCGCCGGGTTAGCGCGCTTCCTCCCGGGCCGGCCATCGCCGCCCCGCCAGTCGCACGCTCCGTTACGTTCCACCCTCCGATCGCAGGTCGCGTCACGCGCCCGCGCTCGATCACGTCGTCCGGCATTTGCCGGACCGGACGGAGGCAGCGTCATGTTTCTTCAATCCTTCGCGCTCAGACTCAAGCGCATCGTGCACGCCGCGTGCGACCGCTCGTTCGCGTCCGGCCTCTCGCCGCTCGCCCACGCGTTCAGCAACTGGCGCGGCGTGGCGCTCGCCCACGTGCCGGCGACGCCGCGCCCGCTCGATTGCGTGCTGGTCGCCGCGATGGCGGCCGCGATCGCGCTTGCCGCGCTGCTGTGCTCGGCCGCATCGCGCCTCGGCTTCGCGCAGATGTGGCGCGTCGGCGGCTGGCTGCCGTAACCCCGTCGCCGCGCGGCGGCACCGCTCGCCCCGGGCCGCCGCGCGATCGTCTCGCCGCGTTTCCCGCATCACGTTTTCGTTTCTTCAGTCTAACTAATCAAATCATCGACGGAACCCACATGAAGAATCATCTCGAACCTGTCCCGCGCAAGCTCCACGCCAATGCGCTCGCCACGCTGCTGCTGTCGCTCGCCGCCACCTCCGCATTCGCGCAGGCGACGTCGCCGGCCGCAGCCGAACCGGCGGCCGGCGCCAGCGACGCCGCCGCTCCCGCACAACAGGCCGCCGATGCTGCCGCGCCCGCCCCCACCGGTCTCTGGGAGCGTTCGAACCTGCTCGGCAACATGGGCGGCCTGCGCGATTTGCTCGGCGATCACGGCGTCACGCTGAGCCTGCAGGAAACCAGCGAGTACCTGTACAACACGTCCGGCGGCACGAATCGCGGCGGCGCGTACCAGGGGCTCACGCAATTCGGTTTCAACGTCGATACCGGCAAGGCGATCGGCCTGCCGGGCGGCACGTTCAACGTGTCGGGCCTGCAGATCCACGGCACCAACCTCACGCAGCGCTACCTGCAGACGCTGCAGACCGCGACCGGCATCGAAGCGAACTCGACCACGCGCCTGTGGGAACTCTGGTACCAGCAGTCGTTGCTCGACGGCAAGGTCGACGTGAAGGTCGGCCAACAGAGCGTCGACCAGGAATTCATGGTGAGCCAGAACGCGGCGACGTTCATGAACGCGACGTTCGGCTGGCCCGTGCTGCCGTCCACCGACCTGCCGGCCGGCGGCGCCGCGTATCCGCTGTCGTCGCTCGGCGTACGGCTGCGCGTGAAGCCGGCGGACGCGTGGACCGCGATGATCGGCGTGTTCGACGGCAATCCTGCCGGCCGCACCGACGGCGACGCGCAGGTGCTGAACGCACACGGCACCAACTTCAACCTGCGCAGCGGCGCGTTCGTGATCGGCGAAGTGCAGTACGCGCTGAACGCGCCGCCCGCCGACCCGAAGGCGCCGCAACCAGCCGGCTTGCCCGGCACGTACAAGCTCGGCTTCTGGTATCAGTCGCAGCACGCGAACGATCCGCGTTTCGGCACCGACGGCCTGTCGCTCGCGGATCCGGCCAGCAACGGCACGCCCGCCACGCATCGCGGCAACTACGGGTTCTATGCGGTCGCGGACCAGATGGTGTGGCGGCCGTCGGCCGACAGCCCGCGCTCGGTCGGCGTGTTCGCGCGCGTGATGGGCTCGCCGGGCGATCGCAATATCGTCGATTTCGCCGCCAACGCAGGCGTGACGCTGAAGGCGCCGTTCAAGGGACGCGACAACGACGTCGCCGGCATCGCGGTCGGCTACGCGAAGATCGGCTCGCATGCGCGCGGCCTCGACGGCGACACCGGCGTGTACACGACGCCCGGCTATCCGGTGCGCCGCGCGGAGACGGTCGTCGAAGCGACCTACCAGTACCAGGTCGCGCCGTGGTGGCAGGTGCAGGCCGACCTGCAGCACTTCTTCCGCCCGGGCGGCGGTATCCCGAACCCGAACGCCGCCGGTGCACGCATCGGCGACGAAACGGTGGTCGGCGTACGCACGACGATCACGTTCTGATGCAAGCCGCATGAAGACACGGGCCGGTCGGCCGCTTGCGCGACCGTCCGGCCCGTGTGCGGGTGTGCGTGCGGGCAGGTGGCCCGCGCCGCGTATTACTCGCCGTACAGCCCGAGCAGTTTCAGCGTGACGCCGTTGGTCCAGCCGAAGCCGTCCTGCAACGGATATTCGCCGCCTCCGCCCCCTCCGGTACCGGCGCCTTCGACCACGTATTTCTCGACGAGCTTGCCTTCGGTCGCATACACCTGCTTCACGTCGGACAGGAAGCGCGTGCCGATCTCCTTCGCGAGCGCCGGTTCGCCATAGCGGCGCAGCCCGTCTATCGCGATCCACTGCAGCGGCGCCCAGCCGTTCGGCGCATCCCACTGCTGGCCCGTGTTCTCGGTCGTCGTCGCGAGGCCTCCTGGCTGCAGGAGCGTCTTGCGCACTTCGCGCGCGGTCGCCTTCGCGCGCTCGGGCCATGCGACGCCCGCGAACAGCGGATACAGCGTGGCCGCCGTCACGCCATCGCGCGGCTTGCGCAGTTGCCAGTCATAGTCGCCGTAATAGCCGCGACGGTTCCACAGATAGCGATTGATCGCGGCCGCACGCCGCGCCGCGCGCCCGGAGAAATCGGTCACGCATGCCAGGTCGCGCGCGACCGTGCAGCCCTTCACGATCGTCGTCTCGAGATGGAACATCAGGCTGTTCAGGTCGACCGGCACGATCGACGTCGTGCGGATCGTCGCGAGCGTCTTGCCGTCGCCGAACCAGCGCGAGCTGTAGTCCCAGCCGCTTTCCGCGCCCGCGCGCAGGTCGCGGTACACCTCGCTCGCCGGACGGGACGGCACGGATTTCGCGGTCGTCACGTCCTCGAGATACGACTCGTCGCGCGGCGTGTCGCTCGCGTCCCAGTAACGGTTCAGCACGGCGCCGTCGGGCATCGCGACCACGTGGCGCGCGGCCTGACCGCGCGGCGTCGTGGTTTCGCCCTGCATCCAGTACGCGTGTTCCTTGCGCAGCTCCGGCAAGTACTTCTGGTAGATCTTGTCGCCCTCGGCCTGTGCGGCCAGCGTGACCATATAGGCGAAGAATGGCGGCTGCGAGCGGCTCGCGTAGTAAGTGCGGTTGCCGTTCGGGATGTGACCGATCGTATCGATCAGATGTGCGAAGTTGTCGAGCATGTCGTCGACGAGATCCTCGCGCCCCGACACCTGCAGCCCGAGCATCGTGAAATAGGTATCCCAGTAGTAGCCTTCGCGGAACCGGCCGCCCGGCACGACGTACGGTTTGGGCATCGCGATCAGCGAACCGTATTGGGGCACCGTGACGCTCGTGCGCGTGAGCTGCGGCCACAGCCAGTCGATATGCTGGCGCAGCGTCTGGTTCGGCGGCGGTGTCACGCCGCTTTCCGGCGGCGGCGTGAAGTGCTGGCCGACGAACGTCTTCAGCGAAAAGCCCGGCTGCGATTTCTGTTGCTGATACAACTGCACGATCGTCGCGGGATCGGTATCGGGCGTCGCGTCGACGAAGGTCTTCTGGTCGGGATAGATCTGCGCGGTCTGCACCGCGACGAACAGGTCGCCGTAGAGCTGGCTCGGCGGCGGCAGCAGCGTGCCCGACGCGAGGGCCGTCGCGGCGGTGGCGGCCGCGACCGTGGACTGGCCGACCGCTTGCGCAGCGGCCTGGTTCGCGTTGTCGGCCTGCGCGGCGCAGCCGGCGACGGCGAGATAGGCGACGGCCAGCGCGGCGGCCCAGCGCAGACGCGGCGTGGGCAGCGCAGCACGTGACGAGAGATGAACCGGGAAGCGAGATGCAATCGATGCGGCACGACGTGACGTCATGACGTGTCCCCTCCTTTCGATGGTGAGTGGGTCGGCACGAGGTCTCGTTCGCGCGCGCGTTCGTCTCGATGGCCCTCGATCGATATGCGTCATGTTGTGGTGCGAGTGGGTCCGACTGTCGCACGAAACGTGCACATCAAGCAAGTTTCGATTCGCGCGACTCACGAAGATAACCGCGTACCGCCCGCCACGCGCGCGCTTCGAGCGCCGCCGCATCGGTCTCGCCGCGCGCGCCCGCCGCATCGACGATTCCTTTCACGATCGCGAGCAGGTCGTGTGCAACGACGTCGGGTGCGGCGACACGCGGCGCATCGCGCAGGCCTAGCGCATGCAGCAGCGTCGCGTGGATGCGGTCGGCAACGCGCGCGGTGCGCGCACCGAGCGGCAGCCGCGCTTCCTCGAAATCGATCAGCCGCGCGAGCGCCGGCCGGCGCATCTGGTGCGCGACGGCCCCGCGCACCAGCATGCGCAGCACGTCGTCGCAGGAAGACAGCGCGGCCGCCCGGTCGACGTCGTCGAGCAGATGCGCACTCTCCCGCTCGACGAGCGCGGCCGTCAGCGCATCGCGATTCGGGAAGTATTGATAGAGCGAACCGATGCTCACGCCGGCCAGCGCCGCGACGGCGTTCGTCGTGTAACCGTCGAAGCCGTCGCGCTCCAGAATGCGAGCAGCGGCCTCGACGATCGCGTCGACGGTGGCCACCGAGCGGCGCTGGCGCGGCGCCTTGCGGGGCGAAAGCGGAATACGCGAAGACGATTCGGACATGACGGGAACGCGAGTTTCGAACATGAGTAAACGCTCATATTCTAGAAACGCCCTTTCACGCCGTCAAAAGGAATCACCATGCCCCGCCAAACTTCGAACGCGCACACTGTATTCATGCTCGTGAAGATGCGCGTCGGCGCCGCCGTGCCCGACCGCTTCCGGCAACGGCACGAACACGTCGAGCCGTTCCGGGATCGCTGCGTCGGCAGCGTCGGGATCCTGCCGTGCGTCGAGCGCGCATCGCGTGCGTCGAACGACGGCGGGGCCGCACGGTCGACCGGTCAGTTCGGTCGCACACACAAACACGATCGTTGCGCCACGTTTGCGCAGTCGTTCTTTCTACATAGCTCGCCGGAAAGGACGACTGTTGCAACATGCGGAACAACTGTTGTCACGCGTGACTCAGCGGTCACATTGTGGGCATAATGACGCCTTTACCGCGCGCCCAGCCCATGTCGCCCGTCTTTCTAGCACCGCTCATCGTTGCCTGTGCGTTGTTCATGGAAAGCGTCGACGCAAACATCATCGTCACCGCGCTGCCCGCGATGGCGAGGGACTTCGGGCACAACCCCGTCACACTGAACATCGCGATCACGGCCTACGTGGTCGGCCTCGGCGTGTTCATTCCGATCTGCGGCTGGCTCGCCGACCGCTTCAGCGCACGCTCCGTGTTCCGCACCGCGATCGGCATCTTCGTCGTCGGCTCGCTGATGTGCGCAGCCTCCAACTCGCTCGGCGTGCTCACGTTCGCGCGCTTCATCCAGGGCGTCGGCGGCGCGATGATGGTCCCGGTCGGCCGCATCATCATCTTCCGCGCGGTGCCGCGCTCCGATCTCGTGCGCGCGATGAACTACCTCGCGATTCCCGCGCTGTTCGGGCCCACGGTCGGGCCGCTCGTCGGCGGCTTCATCACGACCTACCTGCACTGGCGGATGATCTTCTTCATCAACGTGCCGATCGGTATCTACGGGATCTATCTCGCGAGCAAGCACATCGCGAATACCCACGAGCCCGATCCCGGCCCGCTCGACTGGTTCGGCTTCCTGCTGTCGGCAAGCGGCGCCGCACTGCTGCTGATGGGCCTCACGCTGATCGACGGCTCGCTCACGTCGCGCTCGAACGCGATTCTCATGTGCGTGGCCGGCACCGTGATGCTCGCGCTGTATGTACCGTACGCGCGCCGCAAGGAGCGGCCGGTGCTCGACCTCAGTTTCCTGAAGATCCCGACGTATCACGCGAGCGTCGTTGGCGGGTCGCTGTTCCGCATCGGCCTCGGCGCGGTGCCGTTCCTGCTGCCGCTCGCGCTGCAGGAAGGGCTCGGCATGACCGCGTTCCATTCGGGGCTCATCACGTGCGCGTCCGCGCTCGGCGGCGCGGTGAGCCGCTCGACGGCCACGCATACGCTGCGCCGCTTTGGCTTTCGCACGGTACTGATCTACAACGCGGCGTTCGCGGGCCTCGCGATCGCCGCGTACGGCGTGTTCCATCCCGGCATGGCGACCTGGGCGATCTGGCTGATCGTGCTGGTCGGCGGCATCTTCCCAGCGCTGCAGTTCACGAGCCTCAACTCGATGATCTACGCGGACATCTCGCCGCGCGACGCCGGCCGCGCGACGAGCCTCGGCAGCGTCGTGCAGCAGATGTCGCTCGGCCTCGGCGTAACGGTGGCCGGCCTCGTGCTGCACGTGTCGCACTGGCTGCAGGGCCATCAGACGATGATGTGGTCGGATTTCTGGCCCGCGTTCCTCGTGGTCGGGCTGTGCTCGTTCGCGTCGATTCCGATCACGCGACGGCTGCCACCCGGCGCCGGCGACGAAGTCGCGCGCGGCAAGCGGCAATAATCAATAAGCAGTAAGCAGTAAGCGGCCGGTACGGCCCAGGGAAACGAATGCCGCGGCATGACATGCCGCTCGGCGAAGAGTGAAAAACCGGAAATACAAAAAAATCAGCGGACATCCACTCGGGGCCGGTGCACAGCCGCATGGATGTCCGCTCAGGGCTCCTGGATTCCCGATGGGGGTTGAGAATCCAAGATTCGCTTCCTGCGTGCCATGGACATATGTGCGTCGGAAGCGGAATCATTGCGCGCACTTGTCGTCGCGCCATGAACTGCACTATAGGGAAACTTGCGAAACCCGTCTGTCAAGCATTGTCAGACGCGTTGCAGCGGTGCGGCGCACGTGTGCGCCGCTTTCGCGCTAAAGTGGTCCCCGATCGCCACCCTCGACCGCCACTCCGATGCTTACGCTCTCGCCCGCCGCCGCCCGCGCGCTGCATCTCGCCGCACAGGGCCTGCTGACGCCGCCCCGCCGCAAGGCGACCAAGGCCGATGTGCTCGACTCGATCCGCCGGATGGCGCAGTTGCAGATCGACACCATCAACGTCATCGCACGCAGCCCGTATCTCGTGCTGTTCAGCCGCCTCGGCGATTTCGCGCCACAGTGGCTCGACGAACATCTCGCCGAGGCACGCCTGTTCGAGTACTGGTCGCACGAAGCGTGCTTCCTGCCAGTCGAGCAGTTCGGGCTGATGCGCTACAAGATGCTCGATCCGTCGGGGATGGGCTGGAAATACGCAGCCGAGTGGCATGAGCAGAACCGGTCCGACATCGAGCAGCTTCTCGCGCGGATTCGCGACGAGGGCCCGGTGCGGTCGGCCGACTTCGAGCGCGAGGATGGCGTGAAGGGCAACGGATGGTGGGATCGCAAGCCGGAGAAACAACACCTGGAGGTGCTGTTCACGACGGGTGACCTGATGGTGTCGGAACGCCGCAATTTCCAGCGCGTGTACGATATACGCGAACGCGTGTTGCCCGACTGGGACGACTCACGCGACCTGCCGCCACGCGATGCCGTGCTGCCGGCGCTGCTCGACTACACGTGCCGTGCGCTCGGCGTCGTGCGCGCGGACTGGGTTGCCGACTACTACCGGCTGCCGCGCCGCTCGTACCGCGAAGAGCTGGAGCGGCTCGCGGAAGCCGGCGACCTGATTCCGGTGCAGATCGACGACTGGAAGGAGCCCGCTTACGTGCATCGCTCGCTCGAGGCATGGCTGCCGGCCGCCGCGGCCGACACGCTGCGCTCGACGGTCACGACGCTGCTGTCGCCGTTCGATCCGGTCGTCTGGGACCGGCGTCGCGCGTCGACGCTGTTCGGCTTCGACTACACGATCGAGTGCTATACGCCGCAGCACAAGCGGCGCTACGGCTATTTCTGCCTGCCCGTGCTGCATCGCGGCCGACTGGTCGGCCGCGTCGATGCAAAAGCGCATCGCAGGCTGGGTACGTTCGAGCTGAAGGCCGTGCATGTCGAGCCGGGCGTGCGCTTCGGCACGGGGCTCGCGGCCGACGTCGCGAAGGCCGTGAAGAAACTCGCGGCATGGCACGGCACGCCGGAGGTGACGGTCGCGCATGCGCCGCCCGAGCTGGTGAAGGCGCTGGCCGGCGCGTAACGGCATCACGCTCATGCAGCCGGCTGTCTCGGCGGCACACGCCGCCGGTTGCGGATCAGTCGCGCAGCTTGCGAAAACGCGGCGTGCCGTCCTCGAGGTTCCCGTTGAACATCGCTTCCGGGCGTACCCACAGCCCGCGCGCATGCGGCCACAGATGCTCGTACACGACCACCGACTCCTCGGTTTCGGAATGGCGCGCAACGCCGATGTAGCGGTACAGCCCGCCCTTGTAGTGACGGTGCGTCGCGAGCTGTTCGGCTTCCTGTTCGGTCATGATGGGCTTCTCTTCGGCAAAAACGGAAAGCGCGTATTGTATGCGCAGCGCCGCGCGTCAGCGTTTCGCGTAGATGTCGGGGCGGCGAATCTCCATCAGCCGCTCGGGATTCGCTGACGGCCCGAAGCCGACCGGCCGGTACAGCTCGTGCGCATCGGTCGTCACGAGCATGATGCGGCGCAGCCGCTGCACCATCTCCTGCGCGAACACGTGGTCGATCAGCGCCCGGCCGTAGCCGTTGCCGCGATCGGCCGGCAGCACGAACACGTCGCACAGGTACGCGAACGTCGCGTGATCGGTGACGAGCCGCGCGAACCCGACGAGCCGGTCGCCGACATACGCGCCGAAGCACAGCGAACCCTCGATCGCGCTCTCGACCACGTCGCGCGGAATACCCTGCGACCAGTACGCGTCGCGATGCAGGAAGTCGAAGATCGCGTCGATGTCGAGTTCGCGCTTGTCGGTGGAAAATCTCAGCGTAGCGGGGGCGGCTGCGGGCACGGCTGTTCTCCGGTCGGGGTCGGAAGGCGGAGCATCGACGATACCGCGCCGTGACGCGGGGGACAAGGGACACCGCCAATCCGCTGCGGCTGAACGCTGGCGCGACGCCTTGCCGGATGGTGACGTGCGACTATGCACAGCCTCCACTAAACTTGTACAACATTCCGTACATCTCCCCCAGCAATGCCATACTTGTACCGTTATATGTACAAGTGAGGCACATCATGCGCACGATTCATTTTTCGGATGCCCGCAGTAATCTGAAGACCGTCATCGACCAGGTCGTCGACGACGCGGACGTGACGCTCATCACGCGCCGCGATTCGCCGAACGCCGTCATCATGTCGCAGGACTACTACGACAGCCTGATGGAGACGGTTCACCTGCTGCGCTCGCCGGCCAACGTCGCCCATCTCGAACGCTCTATCGCGCAACTGCGCAAGGGCAAGGCGAAAGAACACAAGCTCGCCGAGGATGATGAATGAGCGTACGCCGCGCGCTCCTTACTTCCGACGCGTGGGACGACTATGTCTACTGGCAGGGGCAGGATCGCAAGACTCTCAAGCGTATCAACCAGCTCATTCGCGAAACCCAGCGAACACCGTTCGAGGGCATCGGCAAGCCCGAACCGCTCAAGGCCAATCTCTCGGGTTTCTGGTCGCGGCGCATCGACGACACGAACCGTCTGGTCTACGAGGCTGACGACCTTCAGATCAGCATCGTATCCTGCCGCTATCGCTACGGATAGCACGGCCTTCATCGATTCTCACCACGGCGCCGGCAACGTCTTGTCGGCCTTGCAACGCTTCAGCGGAAGCGGCTTCGCAGCCACGATCCTCGTCACGTCGCGCGTGTGCGGATCGATCTCCAGGTCGAGGCACGCGCAGCCGTAGCCGTGCTCCCCGGCATTCGTGACGACCCAGCCCTGCTTCGACATGTCGGGCATCTCGTCGAGGCCCGGCACCGGCTCGCTGCCCATGGTCGACAGCGTCCAGCTGCCGTCCTTGTCGACCAGCCACCAGTTGGCCGGCGTCGGGTTCTCGAGCCATCCGCAGCGTTTTACCGGCGCGGCGGCCACCGCCGTTGCGGCGGTCGACGCGAACGCCGCCGCGAGAACCCACATCGCACAACGGGCACGAGCGATTTTCATTTGATCGAATTCAGGCACGAAGAAGCATCGGGAAACCGCCATCGCGGACGCCGGACAGCATACCGGGCTTTCCTTCCCGCGTCGCGCGCCAGCCGGCAACGCACGCACGCCGAACGGCACGCGTCCGCTTTTCGGTGGATCATGTAGCCCGTGCAGGCTGCAAGCAACCGCACACACCAACAACGACAGACTGGAAGGAGCGACCGATGCACGCCCAAGCCGCACTCACCGCCTCTGCGACCCGGCCTCCCCTCGCGCGCCGCGCCGCGCTCTGGCTCGCCGCCGTCGCGCTCGCGTCCGCCGCGCTGCCGGCCGAAGCGGCCGACCTGCGTGTGATGATCTCCGGCGGCTTCACGGCCGCATACAAGCAATTGGGTCCCGGCTTCACGGCGTCATCCGGCGACACGCTCGACACGATCTCCGGCCCGTCGATGGGCCAGTCGAAGGAAGCGATTCCGAATCGCCTCGCGCGCGGCGAGAAAGCCGACGTATTGATCATGGTCGGCTATGCGCTCGACCAGTTGATCAAGGAAGGCAAGGTGATTCCCGCGTCACGCGTCGAGCTCGCCGATTCGCGGATCGGGATGGTCGTGCGCGCCGGTGCGCCGAAGCCCGACATCGGCACCGTCGACCAGTTGAAGGCCGTGCTGCTGCGCGCGAAATCGGTCGCGTATTCGGACAGCGCGAGCGGCGTCTACGTCGAAAAGGAAATGTTCCGCAAGCTCGGCGTCGAGGATCAGGTGAAGCCCAAGGCGAAGATGATCCCGCGCATCCCGGTTGCGTCCGTCGTCGCGAACGGCGACTACGAAATCGGCTTCCAGCAGGTCAGCGAACTGCTGCCGGTGCCGGGCGTCACGTATGCGGGCAAGGTGCCCGAATCGGTGCAGTCGGTCACGCGCTTCGCAGGCGGCATTCCGGTCGGCGCCGATCATCCCGAAGACGCGAAGAAGCTGCTCGACTATCTCGCGTCGCCGCAGGCGCAAGCGACAGTGCAGGCAACAGGGCTCGATTCGGTGACAATGTCCCCCGCCCAATAACCCTGTCGCGTCGCTTCATGACCTTCCGCCTCATCGCATTCGACTTCGACGGCACGCTCGCCGATTCGCTCGACAGCTTTCTCGCGGCGCTGTCGGAAGCGTCGCGCCTGCACGGCTTTCGCGACGCCACGCCCGAGCTGCGCCCCGCGTTGCGCGGCATGTCGGCGCGCGACATCATTCGCGCGCTCGACGTGCCGATGTGGAAAGTGCCGCGCGTGACGATCGACATGCGCCGCCTGATGCAGCCGCGCGTCGCGCAGGTGAGGCTGTTCCCCGGCGTCGACGCAACGTTCGATGCGCTCGCCACGCGCGGCATCCGCATCGCGATCGCCACGTCCAACACCGAAGACATCGTGCGCGACCGGCTCGGCCCGCGTGCCAGCGCGCGGGTCGACACCTTCGCATGCGGCATTCCGCTGTTCGGCAAGGCGCGTCGCCTGCGCGCACTCGTTCGCGAGGCCGGTGTGCGTGCCGACGAAGTGCTGTACGTCGGCGATGAAATCCGCGATGCCGACGCGGCGCAACGTGCACGCATTGCATTCCAGGGCGTAGCGTGGGGCTACACCGCACCCGACGCATTGCAGGCACATTGTGCGACACCGTTGCTGCCGCGCCTCGAAGCTTTGCTCGATCGCGTGTGACGCTTTCTCGCGCATTGCATGCGCGATCCGACACGTCGCTCGACGGGCACGACACAGCAGCAAGACGATGAAATGCGGATGACACGCGCGTGCTTCTCGTGCATTGCATGCGCCACGCGCACGCAAAAATTGCCGCCATCGCACCCGCACCAGGTACGCAATACCTGTCTGCAAGCGTGCACATCGATTCGTCTTACCAACCGTTACACAAACCACAGCACGGTTGCACCTGCTACCCGACCGCTCTCCTAGAATCAGTCGGGCCGGGAAACACTTCGACCGGCGCCGCGGCAGAGCGGCGGTCGAATCCGGCCCGGGCGCGCCCGGTCTCTCGCACAGCTACGGATCACGTCATCCGTTTTTTAACCAGAGCCCCGATCGAAAGGAGGTCCCATGAACCGCTTTCCCCACATCTCGCGCCTTGCTTTGTCTGCCGCTGGCCTGCTTCTCGTCGCCGTAACGGCGACCGCGCAAACCGCCCAACCGGCACCCGCGGCACCTGCCGCGCCGGCCGCCGCCGCGACGCGCATCCACGAAGCCGACCAGGCCTTCATCACGGACGGCACGAAGACCGTGTCGACGCAGCACGACGCCGCACGTATCGCCGATTCGCGCACGTCGGACAGCCAGGTCAAGGCGTTCGCGCAACGCGTGTCGGCCGACGACGAGAAGATCATCCAGGCGATGCGCGCGGCGAGCCCGCGCGGCGTCGACGTGCCGGCCAACGACCCGGACACCGCCGTGCTGAGCAGCATCAAGAACCTGCGCGGCGCCGAGTTCGACAAGGCGTATATCGAGCAGGTCGCACTTGCCGGCCAGCAGAAGGCGATCTCGGCATTCCAGGCCGAAATCGCATCGGGACGCGACACGAAGCTGAAGGAAGTCGCACGCCAGTCGCTGCCGATCCTGCAGGCGCACTACGCGGACGCGCAGAAGCTCGCGCAGCGTCACCACCTCGCATCGGCGCAGTAACGCGATGCAGCGCCGCGCCTCGCGCGCGGCGCACCGCTTCCCCCCTCGTCGCGCTGCCGCCTCCCCTGCCGGCGGCGCGACGCACGTCACACACGTCACACGTTACGTCGCAAGCTTCGCTCTCAGCCGCGCACTCACTTCCGGCCATTCGTCGTCGATGATGCTGAAGCGCACCGAATTGCGCTTGCGGCCATCGGGCATGATCCGCTCGTGGCGCACGATCCCTTCCTGTTTCGCCCCGAGCCGCAGAATCGCCGCGCGCGATTTCTCGTTCAGCTCGTCGGTCGTGAACTGCACGCGCACACATTGCAGCGTGTCGAACGCATAAGCCAGCAGCAACCACTTCGCTTCGGTATTCGCGCGCGTGCGCTGCGCCGATTCGCTCAGCCACGTATGGCCGATCTCGAGCTTGCGATTCTTGCGGTCGATCTTCCAGAAACGTGTGCTGCCGATCACTCGGCCCGATGCGCGATCGACGATCACGAACGGCATCACGGTGCCGGCCGCGCGCCCCTGCAACGCGGTATCGATATAAGCGTCGACCGTCTCCGCGCCCGGCACGACCGTGACCTTCAGGTTCCACAACTCGCCGTCGGCCGCGGCATCGAGCAGCGCCTGCCGGTCGGATGCATCGAGCGGCCGCAGTACGATGCGTTCGCCGGAGAGGGTCGGTGGTTCGAGGGAGGACGCTGCGGCGGTCATGACGAGATTCCGGAAAGTGAGGACGGTGGCGGCGAAACGCCCATCATACGGTGCCGCTAGCCAAGGTGCGCGGCCAGCCTGCGGCGGATCGCCTTCGCCTCGCCGCGCAGCGCATCGGCGAATGCATCGACGAGCAGATTCTTCGGCCGGTGTTCGGGCACGATCATGCTGACGCGGTACGGAAACGATCGCGTGAGCGGCCGCACATGCAGGTCGCGCCCGACGAAATCGAGCGCGGTCAGCGGATTGACGATCGCGGCGCCGAGCCCCTGCCGCACGAACGCGCACACCGACACGGCCGACGGCGTATCGACCACCGAGCGCGGCGCGACGCCGAGTTGCGCGAACGCCTCGTCGATCAGGATGCGGTACGGATCGTTCAGCGACAGGCTCACGAACGGGAGATCGGCGAGATCGAGCAGGTCGATCGCGTCCTGCGCGAGCAGCGGATGGCCGTCGGGCAGCACGCACACTTCGTCGACTTCGAGCAGCGGCGTGAGCACGGTGCCGGCCGGCGCGATGTCGTGCTCGGTCAGCCCGAGGTCATAACGCTGCGCGGTGAGCCACTCTTCGAGCATCGGCGATTCCTGCGTTTCGACCGAGATGCTGACGCCTGCATGCGCGTCGTGAAATCGGCGGGCCGCACCGGGCAGGATCGCGTGCGAGAACGCCGGCAGCGCGATCACCGACAGCTGGCCGTCGCGAAACTCGCGCAGGCGCGCGGCCGTCGCCGCGACGCGTTCAAGCCCCACATACGCGAGCCGCACGTCGTCGAACAGCGTGAGCGCGGCCATCGTCGGCCGCAGCCGGCCGTGCGTGCGCTCGAACAGCGCGAAGCCGACGACCTGCTCCATCCGCGCGAGCTCGCGGCTGATCGTCGGCTGCGACGTGTACAGCATCTCGGCCGCACGCGTCGTGCTGCCGGTGACCATCAGCGCGCGGAATACCTCGATATGACGGTGCGTGAGCATGATCTTCTATATCGAAAATGAATTGAATATCGATAAACAGGCATTTTACTGCATAGCCAATCAGGTGCATCATCCACGCTATCCGTTCATTCGATCCGATTTATCCGCCATGTCCCTCGATTCCCGCCAGCTCGCGACGCTCGCGCAGCAATACGGCACCCCGCTGTGGGTGTACGACGCCGACGTCATCCGCGACCGCATCGCCCAACTGCGCCAGTTCGACGTGATCCGCTATGCACAGAAGGCGAACTCGAACATCCATATCCTGAAGCTGATGCGCGAGGAAGGCGCGTGCGTCGACGCCGTGTCGCTCGGCGAGATCGAGCGCAGCCTCACGGCCGGATTCAGCCCTGCGGGCGAGCCGGAAGGCGTCGTGTTCACGGCCGACCTGATCGACCGCCCGACGCTCACTGCCGTGCTGAAGCACGGCGTGACCGTCAACGCCGGTTCGCTCGACATGCTCGCGCGCATCGGCGAGCACGCGCCGGGCCACCGCGTGTGGCTGCGCGTCAACCCCGGCTTCGGCCACGGCCACAGCAACAAGACCAACACCGGCGGCCCGCAGAGCAAGCACGGCATCTGGATCGACGATGTGCCGCGCGCGATCGAGATCGTGCGCCAGTACGGGCTGAAGCTCGTCGGCATTCACATGCACATCGGTTCGGGCGTCGACTACGGCCACCTGTCGCAAGTGTGCGATGCGATGGTCGATCTCGTCACGTCGCTCGGCCATGACATCGACGCGATCTCGGCCGGCGGCGGCCTGTCGATCCCGTATCGTGACGGCGAGCCGCGCGTCGATGTCGATCACTACTTCAGCCAGTGGGACGCCGCGCGCAAGCGGATCGAGCGGCACCTCGGCCACCCGGTGCGCATCGAGATCGAACCGGGCCGCTTCCTCGTCGCGGAAGCCGGCACGCTCGTCACCGAAGTGCAAGCCGTCAACCGCCGGCCGAAGCACGATTTCGTGCTGATCGACGCGGGCTTCAACGACCTGATGCGTCCGTCGATGTACGGCAGCTACCACGCGGTGTCCGTGCACGCGCACGACGGCGCGCTGCCCGCCGGCCGGCCGGCCGTCGATCTCGCGATCGCGGGGCCGCTGTGCGAATCGGGCGACGTGTTCACGCAGGACGCGGGCGGCGTGGTCACGCACCGCAAGCTGCCGCAGCCGCAGATCGGCGACCTGCTGTTCCTGCACGACGCGGGCGCGTACGGCGCGTCGATGTCCTCGAACTACAACAGCCGGCCGCTCGCGCCGGAAGTGCTCGTCGATCGCGGTACGCCGCGGCTGATCCGCCGCCGGCAGACCATCGAAGAACTGCTCGCGCTCGAAACGTTCGACTAACGCGCATCCTGAGTGACGAAGGCCAACGGCCAGGCTTGCCACTACCGGCAGCCTGGCCGTTTTGCTTTTCGGCGAGCCACCGGTTCACCTGTTCACGATGCGGAGCAACCCCACCGTCGCACCGTAGTACCCGATGCTTCGCATCACGCGCAACCGCAGCAGATCGCTTGCGCCACCTTCCGCACGCAGAGAAAAACATTCCACGGCACGCAGAAAGTGCGTGCATCTTTGGAAACACATTCCTTTTTGACAAACCTAAGATTGCCCTCAGTCGCTCAGCATTCGTGTCACCGGATGCGCATCGACGAGGCACCCGGTCCACTCCTCTCGCAAAGCCGTACGGGCAATCATGAACACCATGCTTGAACTCTTCGCCGCGCACCGGAACACATTCGACATGCATGCCGCGCAGTCAGCTCACGCGTCATTCGACGGCCGCTCGCACTGCTCACGCCTTCAGCCGCACACGCGCCGCGCCACCGTCGCGCGCGAACGCATGCCGTAACGCACGGCATCACGCACGGCGGCGCTCGATTCGCGCCGCCACCCACCGCACTGATTTCCCGCCCACGGCGACGCCGCCCGTTGCCGCGGCGTCGCGCACCCTGAATTTTCGACAACAACCACGGAGACAACCATGAAGCACTTCAACCCGACGCTCAAGCAAGGCATCGCGGCCGCCCTTCTCTGCATCGCGACCGCGACGTCGCACGCGGCTGACCTGCTCGACACCGTCAAGCAATCCGGTGTACTGAAGATCGCGCTGGAAGGCACTTACCCGCCGTTCGACTACCGCAATGCCGACGGCCAGCTCGAAGGCTTCGATGTCGACGTCGCGAAGGCGGTTGCGGCCCGCCTCGGCGTGAAGCCGCAGTTCGTGACGACTGAATGGAGCGGGATTCTCGCGGGCCTGCAGGCCGGCAAGTTCGACGTGATCGTCAACCAGGTCGCGATCACGCCGTCGCGCCAGCAGGCGCTCGACTTCAGCGCACCGTACGTGTATTCGTCGGCGCAACTGCTGCAACGGCAGAACGACGCACGCGCATTCAAGTCGCTCGACGAGCTGAAGGGCAAGAAGGTCGGTGTGACGATGGGCAGCAACTACGTCGATCTCGTCAAGACCGTGCCCGCGATCGACCTGCAGGTCTACCCCGGTACGCCGGAAAACCTCCGCGACCTCGCCGCCGGCCGTCTCGACGCGGCAGTCAACGATCGCCTGATGCTCACCTACCTGATCAAGAACTCGCACTTGCCGCTGCGCCCGGGCTCGGTGCTCGCGGGCGGCGAGGACCGGATGGGTATCCCGTTCCGCAAGGGCAACCCGAAATTCGCGAAGGCGATCGACGACGCCGTCGCATCGCTGCAGCAGGACGGCACGCTGAAGAAGATCTCGATGCAGTGGTTCGGCACGGACACCACCAAGCCGGTGACGCAATAACGCAGCCCGCCGCGCCCGCGCGCACGAACGCGCGGGCCGTCCGGCACACAATCAGGAGACACGCAATGGAAGCACTCCAACTGGTCGTCCATACGCTGCCCGTGATGGTCAAGGGCGCCATGCTCACGCTGAAGTTTGCCGTCGCGTCGATGGCGCTCGGTCTCGTCGTCGGGCTCGTGATCGCGATCATGCGCATCGGCAGCAACCGGCTTGCCGCCAGCCTCGCGCAGGGCTATGTCAGCCTGATGCGCGGCACGCCGCTGCTCGTGCAGATGTTCGTCGTCTACTACGGGCTGCCCGATCTCGGCATCACGCTCGACCCCACGACGGCCGGCATCTTCACGCTGACGCTCAATGCGGGCGCCTACCTGTCCGAAAGCATGCGCGGCGCGATTCTCGGCATCGGCCGCGGGCAATGGGCGGCCGCCCACAGTCTCGGCCTCACGCACGTGCAGACGCTGCGCTACATCGTGTGCCCGCAAGCGCTGCGCCTCGCGGTGCCGAGCCTCGGCAACACGCTGATCAGCCTGATCAAGGACACGTCGCTGGTCTCCGTGATCACCGTCACCGAATTGCTGCGCTCGACGCAGGAAGTGATCGCCGCGACGTTCCAGCCGCTGCCGCTCTATCTCGCCGCCGCCGCGATCTACTGGGTCCTCAGCACGCTGCTCACGCGGCTTCAGGGTCGCGTCGAGACGCGTCTCGCGCTGCCGTCCACGCATTGAGCGCGCACCCGGCATTCACATGAACTCCATCGACGGACAGAACATGATTACGCTCGACAACGTATCGAAATGGTATGGCAAGCATCAGGTGCTTTCGGCATGCAGCGCGGCAGTCTCGAAGGGCGAGGTGGTCGTCGTGTGCGGGCCGTCGGGCTCCGGAAAATCGACGCTGATCAAGACGATCAACGGTCTCGAACCGTTCCAGAAAGGCAGCATCACCGTCGACGGCACGCGGCTCGGCGACCCCGCCGCGAAGCTTGCGCAACTGCGCGCCCGCGTCGGCATGGTGTTCCAGCATTTCGAGCTGTTTCCGCACCTGTCGATCACCGACAACCTGACGCTGGCACAGGTCAAGGTGCTCGGCCGCCGCAAGGACGAGGCCGTCGAGAACGCCATGAAGCTGCTCGACCGTGTCGGCCTGAAGGCGCACGCGCACAAGTATCCGGGGCAGTTGTCCGGCGGGCAGCAGCAGCGCGTCGCGATCGCGCGCGCACTGTCGATGAACCCGGTCGCCATGCTGTTCGACGAACCGACCTCCGCGCTCGATCCCGAGATGATCAACGAAGTCCTCGACGTGATGGTCGAGCTTGCGCGCGAAGGCATGACGATGGTCTGCGTGACGCATGAAATGGGTTTCGCGCGGAAGGTTGCGCATCGCGTGATCTTCATGGACCAGGGTGCGGTGGTCGAGGATGCGGCCAGCGACCGGTTCTTCGCGGCACCGCGTTCCGAACGCGCGCGCGACTTCCTCGACAAGATCCTGCATTGACCGATGCGACAACTGCCCCGCTTCGCTTGATCGACACCCCAAGGAGACATCTTGAACCACCTGCATTCGACCGACACCGTTCTCGCCCATGAAGGCCGCTCGCACGGCCAGCCCGGCTCGCCGGTGAACCCGCCCGTCTATCGCCAGTCGACGCTGCTCTTTCACGGCACCGATGCGCTCGACGCCGTACGCGGCACGCCGCTCGCGTACGGGCGTCATGGCAGCCCGACCACGCGCGCGCTCGAGAAAGCGCTCGCGCGACTCGAAGGCGCGCACGCCGCGCTGCTGACGCCGAGCGGCCTCAGCGCGATCACGACCGCGCTGCTCGCGGTGCTGAATCCGGGCGACCATCTGCTGATGGCCGATTCCGTGTACGACCCGACCCGTTCGTTCTGCGACGAAACGCTGGCGCGCCTCGGCATCGAGACGACCTACTACGATCCGACGATCGGCGCGCACATCGCCTCGCTGATGCGGCCGAACACGCGCGCGGTATTCGCCGAATCGCCGGGTTCCCTGACCTTCGAAGTACAGGATATTCCGGCCATCAGCCGCGTCGCACACCTGCACGGCGCGGTCGTGCTGCTCGACAACACGTGGGGCACGCCGCTGAACTTCCGCTCGTTTTCGCATGGCGTCGACGTGTCGGTTCACGCCGCGACCAAATACATCGCCGGGCACTCGGACGTACTGATGGGGGCGATCCTGACGACCGAGGCGCTCGCGCCGAAGATCACACGCTGCTACCGGCAGCTCGGGATGACCGTCAGCGGCGACGATGCGTATCTCGCACTGCGCGGCCTGCGTACGCTGTCGGTCCGGCTCGAGCGGCACCAGCGCAACGCGCAGGTGCTGACCGATTGGCTCTCGCAACAGCCGGAAGTCGCGCGGATCCTGTATCCGGCGCGCCCCGGCGACGCGGGCCACGCGCTGTGGCAGCGCGATTTCACGGGCGCGTGTGGGCTGTTCGGCGTGGTACTGCATCCGCAGGCCGACGAAGCCGTGCGCGCGCTGCTCGACGGCATGACGTGCTTCGGCATGGGGTATAGCTGGGGCGGATTCGAAAGCCTGATCATCCCGTCCAATCCGTCGCGCCACCGTACCGCCACCCAATGGGCGGCGACGGGCCCGCTGCTGCGGATTCATGCAGGGCTCGAGCACCCCGACGACATGATTGCCGACCTCGCCGCCGGCTTCGCGAGGATGCGCGCCGCCGCGCTCGCGGAAGCCTGAAATCCGGCAACGTAGTACACGCCACCCCGCATCACGTTTTCTTCGACGTTCGTCCCTCTCTCATAGCGAGATCACCATGAAAGACACGCTGTTCATTCTTCGCCCGGGCTTTTTCAAGGACTCCGAAGGTCCGTTCTACTGCGGCGATTCGGTTTCCGTCGAAGGGCTGCTGAGTTTCTATCCGCAGCTGCGCAACGCCGTCGATGTCGAGTACATCGACGCGCCGCGGCCGCGCCAGCCGATCGTCGCGCTGATCGGCGCAGACAACCAGTCGGCGCCCGTGCTCGTGCTCGGCGACGGACCGACGCCTAACGACGACACGCTCGCGATTCGCGAGCACAACGGCAGGCGCTTCATCGATTCGCCTGCCGAGATCCGGCGGTACTTGTCTTCGCAATACGACGTCGCGCACGTCGCATAAGCGCACCGGCGCGTGCGGCCGAGCGGCCGCACGCTACCTCACCGCCACACGCACGTCGGCGCCCGCCGCACGCCACGCCTTCAGCAGCACCGCTCGCCGCCTCGGATAACGCACATCCAGCCGTTCCAGCTCGACGATGCGATCGGTCCGAAAATGCCGGAAGTCGTTCCGCCCTTCGCACCACGCCGCCAGAATCCGCACGTCATTGAAATAGCCGAGCGCGAATGGCCACACGATCCGTTCGTCGATCGCTTTCCGGCCTTCGCCCGCATATCGAATCCTGATCTTGCTTTCGGTACGAATCGCCGTACGCACGGCACCCATGTCGACGATCTCCCGATCCTCGACCGTACGCGGGCCGACGAGCAGCGTCGTGCATTCCATCTCGCGGCGCAGCTCGGCGGGTAGCACCGCGGAGATCTTCGCGAGCGCATCGGACGCAGCCGTCGTGAGCTGCGCATCCGCGAACTTTCCGACCCAGCGAAAGCCGAGCATCAGCGCTTCGAGTTCCGATTGAGAAAACATCAATGGCGGCAGCATGAAACCGGCACGCAGCACGTAGCCGACACCCGGCTCGCCTTCGATGTCCGCACCCTGCACCTGCAACGATGCAATGTCGCGATAGACCGTCCGGAGGCTGACACCGAGTTCCCCGGCCAGCACGCGGCCACTCACCGGGCGGCGGTGACGCCGCAGCACCTGCAGCAGCGAGAGCAGTCGTTCGGCGCGCGTCATCGTTTCATGCTGCCACTTTCTGACAGCATCCGTTCATAGAATGGGATGCATCTTAATCGATCCCTGGACGGCTCCGCATGACCTCCCCGAATCTCGTTCTTCTCTATGTCGACGACCCGACGCGCAGCGCGCAGTTCTACGCACGCCTGTTCGGGCGCCCGCCCGTTGCCGCGTTTCCCACCTATGCGGCGTTCACGCTCGACAACGGGCTGCATCTGGGCCTGTGGTCGACCCGTGCGCGCGATTTCGTGTCGGGCGGCGCCGGCCACCGCTCGGAGCTGGCATTCATGGTCGACGACGACCACGAGGTCCGGCGCCTGTACGAAGCGTGGAAGGCGCTCGGTGTGACGTTCGAGCAGACGCCGATGACGGCCGTGTTCGGCCTGACGTTCGTCGCGCTTGACCCGGACGGCCATCGCTTGCGCGTGTGCACCCCGGACGATTGAGCGCGAGCGGGCGCGACCTGCGACGGGTCGCGCCCGCGCCCCTGCTCAGGCGCGCGCGTCACCCCGCGCGCTGCACGGGCGCCATTTTCGAGAAGTATTTCGCGCCCGCCACGCAGCCGACCACGACGACCGTCACGACGACCATCGACGGCGGCACCGTCTCATGCAACAGGCCGGCCGCCAGCAGGAAGCCGAAGAACGGTTGAAGCAGCTGCAACTGGCCGACGCCCGCGATCCCGCCGAGCGCGAGCCCGCGATACCAGAACACGAAGCCGATCAGCATGCTGAACAGCGACACGTATGCGAGCCCCCACAGCGCGGCGGCATCGACGGCATCGAACGACGCGGGCCACGTGAGCCCCGTGAGCGGCACCATCAGCGGCAGCGACAGCACGAGCGCCCACGAGATCACCTGCCAGCCGCCGAGCTGGCGCGACAGGCGCGCGCCTTCCGCGTAGCCGAGCCCGCACGCGACGATCGCGGCCAGCATCAGCGCATCGCCGACCACCGACGCCTGCCCGCCGTTGCGCAGCGCAAACGCGGCCACCGCGCCGCTGCCGACGATCGAGAAGATCCAGAACGGCAGCCGCGGCCGCTCGCCGCCACGCCACACGCCGAACAGCGCGGTGGCCAACGGCAGCAGCCCGACGAACACGATCGCATGCGCCGACGTCACATGCTTCAGCGCGAGCGCCGTCAGCAACGGGAAGCCGACCACGACGCCGAGCGCGACGATGGCGAGCGACACGGCCTCGGCCCGCGTCGGCCGCCGCTGCTTCAGCACGACGAGCAACAGCAGGCCGAGCACACCGGCGATCGTCGCGCGCGCGAACGTGAGGAACAGTGGGTCGAGCCCCTGCACCGCGATACGCGTCGCGGGCAGCGAGCCACTGAAGATGATTACGCCCAGCAGGCCGCTGAGCCATCCGTCGGTCGTCTTTTGCACGGGAAATCCTGAACGGGGAAAGTGGATGACCGATGATCCGCCGCCCGCGAAAAGCGCGTAAGCTACAGCCCAATACAATTCAGACAAACTGTACTGGACAACCGACCGTACAGTTCATTTTCGTCATGAGCCAAGCCGCCCCGCCTCCCGTTCCGCCCACCGCGTCGCGTACGCGCGTCGAAACCGTGATGGATACCTTGCGCGCGCGCATCGCGAGCCGCGCGCTGATGCCCGGCGCGCGCGTACCGTCGATCCGGATGATGGCCGACGGCCTGGGCGTGTCGAAATCGACGGTCGTCGACGCGTACGAACGGCTCGCGAGCGAAGGCGTGCTGATCGCACGGCGCGGCTCGGGCTTTTACGTGTCGGGCCACGCGCCGCCGCTTGCGCTCGCCGATCTCGGCCCGCGCCTCGATCGCGAGCTCGATCCGCTGTGGCTGTCGCGCCAGTCGCTCGAAGCGGCGCCGACGTCGGTGAAGCCCGGCTGCGGCTGGCTGCCGTCGTCGTGGCTGCCCGATGAAAGCCTGCGCCGCGCGCTGCGCGCCGTGTCGCGCGACGACGCCGACGCGCTGACCGACTACGCGACGCCGCTCGGCCTGCCCGCGCTGCGCCAGCAGCTCGCCTGGCGGCTCGCGCAGCACGGCGTGCATGCGGAACCCGCGCAGATCATGCTGACCGACGGCGGCACGCATGCGCTCGATCTCGTGTGCCGCCTGCTGCTGGAGCCCGGCGACACGGTCGTGCTCGACGATCCGTGCTACTTCAACTTCCAGGCGCTGTTGCGCGCGCACCGCGCACGGATCGTCAGCGTCCCGTACACGCCGAACGGCCCCGATCTCGTGCGCTTCGAGCAGGTGCTTGCCGAGCATCGCCCGCGCCTGTACATCACCAACGCGGCGCTGCACAACCCGACCGGCGCGACGCTCGCGCCGCCCGTCGCGCACCGGCTGCTGACGCTCGCGGCCGAGCATGGGCTGCTGATCGTCGAGGACGACATCTTCGCGGATTTCGAGAGCACGCCCGCGCCGCGCCTCGCGGCATTCGACGGGCTGTCGCGTGTCGTCTCGATCGGCAGCTTCTCGAAGACGCTATCGGCCGCGATCCGCTGCGGCTACGTCGCCGCGCGACCGGAGTGGATCGACGCGCTCGTCGACCTGAAGCTCGCGACGTCGTTCGGCAACGCGCAGATCGGCGCAAACGTCGTGCACCGGCTGCTGATCGACGGCACCTATCGGCGCCATCTCGACAGCCTGCATGCGCGTCTGGCGGATGCGATGGGCGAATCGATCCGGCGCCTGACGCGCGCCGGGCTCGGCATCTGGACGGAACCGCGCGGCGGCCTGTTCGTGTGGGCGGAACTGCCCGACGAGCTCGACGCCGCGCGCGTGGCACGCCACGCGCTGGATCACGACGTCGTGCTGGCCCCCGGCAACGTGTTCAGTCCGTCGCACGGCGCGACGTCGTACATGCGCTTCAACGTGTCGCGCTGCAAGGGGCCCGTGGTGTTCGATGCGCTGGCGCGGGCGATGGACGCGACGCGTGCGGCCGATCGCAGCGGCGTGCCGGCGAATTCGGGCGGACGCGTGCTGGCCGGAGAGCCGTGAGCGGCCAGCCTGAGGGAATACCTCGTCCAGCTCGGCATCGAGGACGAAAACATCTGGTCGGACACCCACATGATCTCGCAGCCGTATCCGAAAGACTGTGCCGGCTACGAGGGTTATCTTCAGATCGGACTGCCCCTGGTTCCGCTGTGCGCGGACGGATGCCGGCATCTTTGCGACGATCCTCGCATCACACCGACATCCAGAGCCATCGGTCGCCCCTGACCGCCTTCGGCGAAGCCGCCACCGAATCTCGCCAGTGACAGGGTGACACAAACGCCTCGCGCCACCCCGCCCCCTACCTCACACCTCCCCCGCGTGCGCCCTCGCCCGCACCTCGGCAAACGACGTATCGACGAGCAGTCGACCCGTATCGAACACGGTTTCGAGCGCCTCGTCCCATTCGCCTTCCAGCGCACGATCGTCCCATGCAACGGGCAGCGTCACGGTCCGATACTCGCCGCTGCGGCGATTGCGCAGCAGCGTGAGCCTTCCCTTCTTCGAACGCTTGCCCTGATCGGTGACCGGATCCTTGCGAACGTCGTGCCACACGCCGCCACGCCGGATCGCCGAGCACTTCATCGCGAAGCGCTGCGTATCGCGGTTCACCTGCTGCAGCAACGCGCCGCCCATGCCGAACACGACGTTGCCGGCTGCGTAACCCGCGTCGTCGAGTGCGGAAAGGATCGCGTCGATCGACAGCTCGTCGACACCGTCACCCTGAATCACGCGCACGCGGTTCAGCACGCGCCGCCCCTTGCCGTTCACGGTCGAGCCGAACGACGCGTCGAGCGCGCGCACGGTCTGCATCACGATCGCCACGGGGTCGCCCGAATCGGGCCGCACGACGAGCGTCGCACCCGAATCGATCACGGCCTGCCGAAGCTCGCCGCCCCACAGATCGAGTGCGGCGAACAGATCGTAGGAGTCCGACACGACCGACACAATCGCGCCGGGCAAACCGAAGCGCGCAATCATGTTCCGGTACGCATCGACCTCGCCTTCGCGACCCCACGACGTGATCGTGCTGTGCTCGGCCGCCGGCACCGAGTACGCGGCCATCGGCTCGCGATAGAAACGGTTCGCGGCCAGCACGCCGAGCACGGTGTCCGAGCCCATGAAGTTCACGAGATGCGCGGCGCCGCCGATCGCGGCCGATTCAGCGCTCGATACGCCGCGCGCGCCGAAGTCGTGCAGCTTGAACGGCAGTTGTGCAAGGTCGTCGTCGGTCTTTTCGAGGAAGCGGCGGATCGTCTGCCGCAAGTGCCAGCTGCGTGTCGCGACCGTCACCGGATACCAGACGCGCAACAGCATCGTCTCGAGATACGACGCAAGCCAGAACACCTGCGGATCGTCGCATTCGACGGTCATCAGCGCGTTGTGCACCGGCACCACCGAGCCCTCGGGCACCGCGCGGATCTTCACCGGCAGGTAGCCGTCGTAACGTTCGACGATGGTGCGCCACCCGGCTTCGTTGAACGGCTCGCCGTGTACCGTGAAGAAGTCGCGCGCTTCGTCGATCATCGCGTGCGTGACGGGCTTGCACAGATATTCCTTCAGCAGCATCTGCAGGCCGAAGAACACCGTGCGGTCGTAGCGTCCGCCGCGCGATTCGACGTACGAGAACATCGCCTGCGCGTCGGGCGGATATTGCAGGAAGTGCGAAGCCTTGTAGGAATCCGTATTGAGGATCGGATTGGCGAGAACCGCGGCAAAGCCGCCGAGATCGTTTTGCATGGCTAGAGCTCCTCTAGGCCGTTGAAGTGCCGCCGCGTCTGTCGCGGCGGACGTAATGCGGGGAATCAGCGGATCACAGCTTCCCCAGGAAGTGATACGCGATGTCGAAGTGATCCTCGAACATCACGTTGCGCATCTGCGCGAATTCGTTAAGCGGCACCCAGCGCGCCTTGTCTGCGTCGTCGCTGCCCTTCACGCGCGGCAGCTCGCCGGTCGGGAAGTTGAACAGGCACGCGTGCGTGATCGTGCGGCCGCGCAGCGAGCGCGTCGGGTGATCGAACACCTGGCGATCCTTGATCGAGCCGCGCAGTACGGGCTCCGGCAGCTTGAGGCCGGTTTCCTCGCGCAGCTCGCGGATGCAGGCCGCATCGAGCCGCTCGTCCTGGTTCACGAACCCGCCCGGCAGTGCCCACAGGCCGCGGCCCGGCTCGCTGCGGCGACGCACGAGCAGGATGTGGCCCGAGTGCACGACCACCGCGTCGACCGTCACGAACGTGACGGGATACGGCGCGGCCGCCCACGCCTTGCGATACGCGGCGATGAATTCGGCTTCCGACTTCAGCTGCGCGAATTCCGGCTGCGTGCGGAAACGCTCGAGCCAGCCGAACACGGGTTCCGGCACGGCCCACTGCACGAAGCTGTTGGTGCGTTCGGCGAAATACTGGTCGCGGATCTCGGTGGCGGAAATGTCTTCCGTCGCATCGACGTCGACAAGCTCCCATTGCGGGAACATCCGCAGGTAATACGATGTGGCGTCCTTCTCGTGGCCGATCAGCCCGACCTTGCGCTGTGCGATATCGCCGAGCGTGACTGCCACGACCTCCTGCACCCAGCGCACCCAGTCGCCGTCGTTGTACGTCGAATCCTGCAGCGGCGCGATGGTCACGCGGTCGCGCTCGGACGCGTCGAGCAGCGAAGCCAGCATCTGGCGGCGCTCGTCGAACGAGAACGGATCCTTGATGGTGCGGGGCTTGTCGGTCGACCCGATCAGCACGCACACGCGCTCGGCCCGGCTCAGTGCCGACTTCAGCACATTCAGGTGACCACGATGCGGAGGCTGGAAACGACCAATGAAAACGAGCGCGTCGAAGCGCCGGTTCTGTTGCGTACTCATGAGGCTCCCTCAAGAGATTGAAACGCTCCGGGTCTGTCCCGAAGGGTTGAATCAAATCCTAGGGGAAATCCCGGGGGGCGTCAATCGCCCCCATTCGAGTACACGCTCGACTTGACGAAGTCTGACGAAACGCGCGTTATTGGCGGGTTACACTGAATTTCATTCCAATCCGCGCCTTCGCGCCCGCCATCATGAGGATCTCAGTCAGCCGGACCGTCGGCGTCGATCGCAGACGCCTCTTCACGTGGTCGCAGGATTACGCGCGGCGGCTCGTGTGGGACAGTTTCCTCACCGACGCCTATCTGCTCGACGGAACCACGGCCAACGTGGGCGTCGACGCGTTCTGCCGCAGCCAGTCGGGCGCGACGATGGTGTCGCGCTACATCTCGTACCGCCCGCCGCAGGTCGCGGCAGTCGAAATGGTCGAAGGCCCGAAGGTGCTCGAGCGTTTCAGCGGCAGTTGGAACTTCACCGAGCACACGCCGGGGTCGACCGAGGTGAAGTTCACGTACAACTTCCGCGTCCAGCCGTCCTGGCTGCGCTGGCTGCTCGAACCGCTGATCGGCGCGTTCTATCTCGTGCAGACGCGCCGGCGTCTCGATTCGTTCAAGCGCTGGGCCGAAGCCGAAGCACTGCCACGCTGACCGGCGCGCGCCGCCCGCCGCGCCATCGGATATTTGCCAGATTCGCCGAACCCGGGGAAACTACGGGCGACCGTCATCCCGACGGCACGCCCTGACCGAGAGAACAGGGCGCGCTCCCTGTAACGGCATCGACACAAACACAATCCGATGAGCCTGATATCCCGATTCTTTGGCCGCAAGGAAGAACCCGAGAACCCCGTCGCACTGGTCGCGGCGCCCGACGTCGAGAATCCGCTGAGCGTGACGGTCGTCTTCGACGGTCCGCTGCAGGTCGACATCGCCGCGCTAACGGCCGCGCTGCGCGCATACCACCCGAGCATGAAGCAGGCGCGCGTCGAAACCGAGCCGACGCTGGAGCAGGTATTCGGGCTCGCCGGCTGGGGCAACCACGTCGTCCGGCTGGTGGGCTTCGATGCGCCCTATCCGTCCGACGCGCTGGAAACATGCGTCGCGCCCGCCCACTACGGACAGGACCTGAAGCAGCAGGTCCGCGCGAGCCGCAGCCACGTGATCCTCTACTACGCCGGGCACGAAGCGAATCCGCTCGACCAGTATGTCGCGCTGGTGGCTGTCGCCGGCGCGCTGGCCGAGCAAAACGGCCTCGCGGTGCTGAACGAGCACGCGCACACGTCGCTGCCGGCCGGCGTCTTCAACGCAAAGGAACTCGGCGACGAAAGCCTCGAAGTGCTACGCGACTTCCCGCTGAACCTGTTCTTCTGCGGCTTCGTGAAATACGAGGTCGAAGGCATCGAAGGCGTGTGGATGCGCACCTACGGCGCCGACGTGTTCGGCCTGCCCGATTTCGCCGCACTCGCGGCGGGCCATCACGAAGGCGAACGCTATTCGGGCATCTTCAACAACGTGATGCATTACCTGCTGGAAAGCGGCGCCCGCATGCACGCAGGCGAAACGATGCAGATCGGCGCGGAAACGTACATGAAGCTGCGCGAACCGCTCGAGCACGAGTATTACCTGCAGGGGCCCGCGCAGGTGCTGGTGGCCGAACTGATCTCGGCGGACGAAATCAATCGCTGAAACGCACGTTGATGCACGGCGCGCGGGGTCGAGCGTTCTCGAACCGCGCGCCGCCGCTGCGTCACCACTGCGTCACATGACGGCTGCGTGACAGCCGCCGACCCCACCCGATGAGGAGATGTCCGTGTTCGGCATTCGCCTTGCCCTCACGCTGGCCGCGATCGGCCTCTCGTTGTCGGCCCACGCCGACAGCATCGATTGTTCGCACGCGAAGACCCGCACCGATCGCCTGATCTGCGCCGACAAGGCGCTCGTATCGGCCGACAGCACGCTGTCGAACGCCTACTACGACGCAATCGGCATCGCCGCCGACCAGCAAGCCGTGATCCGGTCACAACGCGCATGGCTCGCGCAGCGCAATGCGTGCGCCGACGCCACCTGCATCGCCACCGCGTACCGCGACCGCACGGCGGCGCTGAAGCAGGTGAAACACGCGGGCTGGAAAACCTATCGCGATCCGGCGCTCGGCATCTCGTTCGAATACCTCGCAAACCGACAGGTGAAAAAGCCCTGCCCGGAAGGTGGCGGCGACCATTGCGTCGCGATCGTCGGCCGCAACATGACCTACAGCAGCAGTTTCATCTCGTTCGAGATCGTCGACGGCGCGCTGGAGCCGGTCGCGGAAAAGGAAGCAGGATTCGTGAAGCAGGACGACGGCAAGTGGGTGACGTCATACGGCCCCGGCATCCCGCAGGAAGTCGAGCGCTTCTCCGGCCCCGGCTGGCACGGCATGCGCGCGACGATCACGTGCGGCATCAGCGATCCGGAAACCGGCTTCCATGCGGCCGGCGGCGAATGCTACTGGGCCGTGCTGAGCAACGGCAAGCGCTCGGCCGTCGCGGGGACGCAGGGCATCGTCGGCACCGACGACGCGACGCTGCACAGCGTGTCGACGTTCCGGTTCGACCGCTAGCGGGAGCGTCACGGCGCTCGACCTCCCGGATACGACGCTCCGAGCGGCGATGCTTCATCGCGATGAAGCATCGGCGGCATGTCGCCAGCGTCGGCAATGACGAACTCACCCTTTCCGGCCCGATCCGAAACGGCCGCCGCACCCGCCACGCCGCTCGGGCCACCTTCGCACTAACGTGCGCCGTCCCGCCGCAACGGGAACGTCTCCACACCGGCGTCGCGACGCAACGTCACCTCCGTACCGGTCAGCCATCCTGACGATTTCAGGATCGGGCGCGCCACCGCATACAACCGATCGGCGCTGGCGCCATACAGGTACAGATAACCGTCGTTGCCGTCGCGATGCAGTTCGGTTTCGCCCAGTTCGCCGGCCCCTGCCTGCTTTACCGCACGATCCAGCCGTTGCTCCAGCGCATGAAGGCGCGCTTTGTCCTTCTCGTAGTAATCGAAGTGAACCATCACGACCGGCCCGGGCGGCTTCGGCGGCACATCGGCGGCAGCGTGGCCGGCGAGCAGCACCCAGCCGAGCAGCGCGGTGAATCGGATTCTGTTGAGCATATCGATAAGGGAGGTAAAACGCCCGCTCACGTCGCCGCGCCGCCGCGCGCCACCTGCTGCCGGACCTGCGCCTGGGTGCCGAGCGCAGCCGCGATCGCATCGACCGCCTCGGCCGCGCGCGCCGCGCCGCACATGAACGCGTCGACGGCCGCGAAGCGATGCTCGGGCCACGTATGGATCGTGATGTGCGACTCGGCGAGCAGCACGACACCCGTCACGCCATGCTCGCCGCCGAAGTGATGAAAGTGCGCGCCGATCACGCGCGCGCCGGCCTGTTGCGCGGCGTCGGTGAGGATCGTTTCGAGCCGCGCGGCGTCGCGCAGCAGCGCCGCCTCGATACCGGCCAGGTCGGCCAGCACATGCGAGCCGAGCGTCGCGCGCGGCGGCGCGATCCCGTCGCGCGCGGTCATTTGTGCGACCCGTACGACGAGTAGCCGCTGCGGGCCGACGAGCTGCCCCATCCGCTACCGCCCGAACCGCTGCCGCCGATCGATGCGCAACTGAACAGCGTGACGACGATCAGGCCGTAGATGCCGTAGAGGATGTACCGGATCACGACTTTCCCCCGTCCGATGCAAAACCCTTCCACAGCCACTCGGGCAGCCACAGCACCAGCAGGCCAACCAGCACATAGACGGTACGGCCGCTGAACGAGAACAGCGAGCCCATGTTGAAGATCACGAGCAACGCGCTGAACACCCACGGCAGCGGTGCAAAACTGTGCGGACTCTTCCCGCCGAACAGGCCCGTCGATGCCGTTGCGCCCGAAGCAGCCGCCGCAGCCGTCGCAAGCGCCGGCGTGCTGAAACGTTCGGCGAGCGCGCTGCCCGACAGCGGTCGTGCGCGCGACCAGACGATTTCCGCGTCGCTGCGCTCGCGCGTCAGCTTGTCCTTCTGCCAGCCATAGTCGATGATCGACGTGCGATCGCCCACCTGCACGCGCCAGTTGAATGCGCCGACCACGTAGACGACCTCCGAGTCATATTCCTCGCGCAGCCGATAAGTCTTGCCGCCGTCGGTCACGTCGGACGCGCTGCCGATCGTCGGCCATTGGTCGAGCACCTGCACGCGTTCCCAACGCCCTTCGCTCTGCACGAGCCACAGGAAGCCGCGCTTCGGGTTCAGCAGCAGGTATTCGTCCCAGGTCTCGTCGTCGCCCGGCACGCGGCAACGCATCATGCCGATCACCGTGTACTTCACGCCGTCGAACGTGCCGATCGCGCCGAGTTCGAGCGCGCCCTTCACCGAGTCGAGCTTGCGCTGCGCCGCGAACACGGTCTGCTGCTCGGCCGTGCACTGCACGCCCGCGTGGCAGCTTCCGCATACGACGTAGTCGGCCACGTTCGGCAGGTACGACAGCGGCGCACCGCAGCTCGGACATGCGAACGGCACCATTTCCGCGCCACGCTTCTCGCGCGTGTCGTTTTCGGAATCGCGCAGCCCGGTGAACGCGAGCGCGTCGAACTCCAGAGCTTCGCCCGTATAGACGACCGGGCTGCCGCCGTTCGAATCGGCGTCGGAATAGTCGTAGGTCGCGAATGCGTTGCCGGTCCGCAGATCGACGACACGCGCCTCCCAACCCGCGTCGACGCGGAACGGCAATTCGCCGTCGCCGCCCGTGCAACGCGCGGTCCGCATGTCGGACACGAGATACGCGCGGCCGCCGTGGTCGATCCGCATGCCAGGCTCGAGCGTGCCGAACGCGGGCCATGCGCCGCCGGACGCGTCGTCGGGCTCGCGCACCGTGACCGCGTACTGGCCCGACGCATCCGACAGCCAGCCGAATGCGCCGTCGTCGAACACGACGTACCACTCGCTCCACGCGCCGGCGTCGTAGGTCATCTGGATGCGCCCGAGCACCGTGAAGGCGCGCTTGCCGTAGCGGCCGGCCGTGCCGATCTGGATCGGCGACGCATCGTCGAGCACCGTGGCGAGTTCGCCGATCCGCTCGACGTCGGTGCCGCGCTTGAGCAGCGTGCTGCGGCAGAACGCGCAGACGGCCATCACGGCCGCCGCCGAGCGAAACTCGACCGGCGCGCCGCACTGGGGGCACGAGGTACTGAACATGCGAGCGGTTTACCGGGTGAGCTTCGCGAGGATCTCGGCCTTCGCGCGCGAATATTCGTCTTCGGTCACGAGGCCCTTGTCGAACAGCGCCTTCAGCTGTTCGAGCCGCTGCACGTAATCGGTGCCCTCCGCCGGCGCTGCGGCCACCGGCGCCACAGCAGGTGCGAGCGGTGCGGCGGGCACCGGCTGCGCGGCACCCGCGATCTGGCCGGCCATCGCCTGCCCGATCGCCGCGCCGGCAGCAAGCCCCGCGCCGACCCCGGCGATGCCGCCCGGGTTCTGCGCGGCGAGCGGAATCGCCTGCGCGGTCTGGTATTGCGTGGCGCGCGCGAGATCGCCGGCCATCCCCGCGCCGATCCGCAGGTCGAGCGCCTTCTGCAGCTCCGCCGGCAGCGACACGCTTTCGACCGCGAACGCATCGAGCGCGAGGCCGTAGCGCGTGAACACCGGCGCCAGTGCGTCGGCGACACGCTGCGACAACAGCGACTGGTTCGCGGCCATGTCGACGAACGGCACGTCGGCCGAGCCGAACGTCGTGCTCATCGCGGTCACGACGAGGTTGCGCAGTTGCTGTTCGACGTCGTCGACCGTGTACTGCGCGCGCGTGCCGCTGACCTCGCGATAGAACGCGCCCGCGTCGACGATCCGGTACGAGTAGATGCCGAACGCGCGCACCTGCACGAAGCCGAATTCGCGGTCGCGGATCGTCACCGGCTGCGCGGTGCCCCAGCGGCGGCCGAGCTGCAGCCGCGTGCTGAAGAAATAGACGTCGGACTTGAAAGGCGATTGAAAGAGTTTGTCCCAGTTCTTCAGGTACGTGAGCACCGGCAGCGTGTTCGTTTCCAGCGTGTACAGCCCCGGCTGGAATACGTCGGCGACCTTGCCTTCGTTGACGAAGATCGCGACCTGCGTTTCGCGCACGGTCAGCTTGCCGCCGTACTGGATCTCCTGGTCTTCCATCGGATAGCGCCAGGCCAGCACGCCGTCGGTGTCTTCCGTCCATTGCAGGACGTCGATGAACTGCTTGCGGATGAATGAACCCAGACTCATGTCGGTCTCCTCGAAACGCGTGGCGCGTCAGGTCAGGCAGGCGGCATTGATGATGCCGACGACGAGCGACGCGGTGCCCATCAGGCCGCCCATCGCGACGTTGCGATCCTCGATCGCATGATTCATGCCGGGCATCAGGCGCGTCAGCGCCGCATAGGTGATCAGTTGCACGATCATCGCGCCGACGGCCCAGATCACGACTTCGCCGAGCGTCGAGTTGTGCGCGATGCTGGACGCGAGCGTCAGGCAGAAACCGATCAGCGCGCCGCCGAACGACAGCGTCGCAGCGGCGTTGCCGTCGCGGATCAGCGCCAGTTCGTCGAACGGGGTGACCTTCAGGTACACTGCCGCGAACACAAGAAGCAGCACGAACGCCGACAGTAAATGAACCGCATAAAGATAGGCACTATTCATTCTTTCCCTCGGATTTTGTGCTCGGTTCGCCGCCCCGTCGCCGGCCGGCCCGCGCAGGGCCAGCAGACAAAATTCCGCGCCAGTATATCCACATTGCCGACGCCCGCACAACGGACGCACCATGCTGCATAAGCGTGCACTCGTCCTGTCGATCCTCGTGCTCGCGTCGTGCGGGCTCGGTTACGAACTGATCAGCAGCGCGCTGTCGAGCTACCTGCTCGGCGATTCGATCCTGCAATTCTCGTCGGTGATCGGCAGCTACCTGTTCGCGATGGGGATCGGCTCGTGGCTCGCGAAGTTCGTCGAGGACGACGACGTGCTCGACCGCTTCGTCGACATCGAGTTGCTCGTCGGCCTGCTCGGCGGCGTGTCGGCCGCGCTGCTGTTCGCGGTGTTCGCGTGGCTCGCCGCGCCGTTCCGCGCGGCGCTCTACGCGCTCGTGCTCGCGCTCGGCTTGCTGATCGGGATGGAGATCCCGCTCGTGATGCGTGCGTTCCAGCAGCGGCGCCAGGCGTTCCGCCATACCGTCAGCGAAGTGCTGACCTTCGACTATCTCGGCTCGCTCGCGGTATCGCTGATCTTCCCGCTCGTGCTCGCGCCGCGTCTCGGCCTGCTGCGCACGAGCTTCCTGTTCGGTCTCCTGAACGCATTCGTCGCGCTGTGGACGACGCACCTGTTCCGCGACGAGATCCGCAACGTGCGCGGCAAGCTGATGCGCGCGGCGCTCGTGATCGGGCTTCTGGTCGCCGGGTTCGCGCTGTCGGACCGCATCACGCACTGGGCCGAGCACGGCATATACGGCGACGAGACGATCTATTCGGAAACGACGCCGTACCAGCGCATCGTGCTCACGCAGTGGCACGACGACATGCGGCTGTACCTGAACGGCAACCTGCAGTTCTCGTCGCGCGACGAGCACCGCTATCACGAGGCACTGATCCACCCGACGATCGAAGCGCTGCCGTGGGCGAAGCGCGTACTCGTGCTCGGCGGCGGCGACGGGCTCGCGGTGCGCGAACTGCTCAAGCACCGCAATCTCGAACAAATCACGCTGGTCGATCTCGATCCTGCGATGACGAAGCTGTTCTCGACCTCCGCGCCGCTCGTCAAGCTGAACCAGGGCTCGCTGAAGGACCCGCGCGTGCGCGTGATCAACGACGATGCCGTGCGCTGGCTCGAATCGAATGCCGACGTGTACGACGCGATCGTCGTCGACTTCCCCGATCCGACCAACTTCGGGCTCGGCCGGCTGTATTCGGTGCCGGTGTTCCGGCTGCTCGCGCGCCACCTGTCGGAGAACGGCTATGCGGTGATCCAGTCGACGTCGCCGTACTTCGCGCCGCACGCATACTGGACCATCATCGCGACGCTGCACGAAGCCGGGCTCAACACGTGGCCATACCACTGCTACGTGCCGTCGTTCGGCGACTGGGGTTTCGTGATCGCCGGCAAGCGCCGCGACTTCACCGTGCCGACGCATTACTCGGTGCCGACACGCTGGCTCGACGCGCAGACGGCCGCCGAGATGTTCCACTTCCCGGCCGACATGCCCGTGCTGCCGATGTCGCCGAACGAACTTAACGACCAGCCGCTCGTGCGCCGCTTCGACGACGACTGGAAACACGTGCTGCGCTGATGGATCGCCGCACGTTCCTTGTCGCGTCGGCGGCCGCGTCGCTCGCCGCCTGCGGCCGCACCGGCTGGATCGAGACGACGCCACAGGTCGGCTACCCCGGCATGCGTGAAGGCCATGCGCTGCGCGACCATGCCACGCTGCCGCCGCCGTCGGGCACGATCGAAACCGACGTTGCGATCCTCGGCGCAGGTGCCGCCGGACTGTCGTGCGCATGGCGGCTCGCACGCGCGGGCCACAAGCGCTTCACGGTGCTCGCAGGCCCCGAATTCGGCGGCAACGCGGCCGGCGGAAGGTTCGGCGAACTCGGCTACCCGAAAGGCGCGCACTACCTGCCGCTGCCGTCGCTCGAATCCGCGCATCTGCGCGACATGCTCGCCGATCTCGGCGTGATCGAATCCGCGCCGTTCTCCGCGCGCCCCGTGTACGACGAACGCGCGCTCGTGCATGCACCCGACGAACGACTCTTCATCGCCGGCCAGTGGCAGGACGGCATCGTGCCGACCGCCGGCCTCGGCGCCGACGAACTCGCGCAGCAGGCGAAGTTCTTCGCCTACACGGACGGACTGCGCACCGCACGCGGCGCCGACGGCCGCAAGGTGTTCTGCATCCCGATCGCGGAATCGTCGCGCGACCCGCGCTGGCGCGCGCTCGACCGGCGCTCGTTCCACCAGTGGCTGCTCGACGAGGGCTACACCGCGAAGGCGCTGCACTGGTACCTGAACTACTGCTGCCGCGACGACTATGGCGCCGGCTACGAACATGTATCGGCCTGGGCCGGCCTGCACTATTTCTCGTCGCGTGGCGGCCATGCGGGCGATGCAAGCGACGGCGCGGTGCTGACCTGGCCCGACGGACTGCATACGATGGTGACCCGGCTGAGCGACTCGATCACCGCGCGCACCGGCTCGAACGCGTGGTCGCGGGACGGCTTCGCGGTGCGCGCGACCGAACGCACGGGCGGCGTCGACGTGCTGTGTGCGCGCATCGGCGAAGACGGCACGCTGTCGACGTTCACGCTGAAGGCCCGGCGCGTCGTGAGCGCGATGCCGCTGTTCGTCGCCGCGCGCGTATTTCCGCAGCTTGCCGCGTATGGCTTCGAACCGGCGCGCGACCTGCCGCCGCGCGCGCCGTGGCTCGTGTCCAATTTCCTGCTCGACGGGATGCCGGCCGAAGAAGCCGGCGTGCCGCTCGCGTGGGACAACGTCGTCTACGGCGGTGAGGCGCTCGGCTATGTCGTGTCGACGCACCAGCTGATCCGGATGTCGCCGCCGACGCGCTCGGTGTTCTCCGCGTATCAGGCATTGAATACGCAAACACCGGACGACACGCGCCGCTGGCTTGCCCAGGCAAAACCCGGCGCGTTGCGCGAACAGGCCGCGATCGACCTGCAGGCCGTCTACGGGCGCGAGCTGTGGAAACACGCAACGGCGCTCGAGATCACCGTGCGCGGCCACGCAATGGCGACGCCCGACGTCGGCTTCCTGAGCCGCCCGGGCCTGCTCGCGCTGCGCGATGCCGACGGCCCCGTCGTGTTCGCGCATGCCGACCTGTCCGGGCTGTCGCTGTTCGAGGAAGCGTCGTACTGGGGCATGCTCGCGGCCCGGCGCGTGCTCGCCTGACGACCGTCGTTCGTCATTGCGGCGCCGCCGCCAACCGCTATAATCGCGCGACATTCCGACTGCATTGAGCAGGCCGACGGTGCCGCACCGTGCGATGCGCCGTATGCCCTCCGCGCAAACAACAATGACGAACCGAACCCTTCGACGCCTTCGCCCGCTCGTGCGCGCCGCCGCGCGCGTGCTCGCCTGCGCCCCGCTGCTCGGCGCGCCGCTGGCGCTGCATGCGGCCGACCCCGCAGGCACCACCGGCACCGCGCCCGCCTCCGCGCGCTACATCGTCGTCGACACCGGCCATACGCCCGCGCATCCGGGCTCCACCGGCGCGAGCGGCCGCGTCGAATACCTGTACAACCTCGACCTGTCCGGCGCAGTCGCCGAGAAGCTCGCCGCGCACGGCGACCGCGTGCTGCGCACATCGGCCGACGGCCGCGAGATCAAGCTCGACCAGCGCTCGACCCAGGCGCCCGACGCGAACCTGTTCGTGTCGATCCATCACGACTCGATGCAGCAGCAGTTCATCGACGCGGGCCGGCAGCGCGAATTCCGCGGCTTCTCGGTATTCGTGTCGGAGCGCAATCCGCACTATGCGGAAAGCCTGCGTTGCGCAAAGGCGATCGCCGAGCGGCTGGTCGCGGCCGGCGAACGGCCGTCGCTGTACCACGCACAGCCGATCCGCGGCGAGAACCGCCCGCTGATCGACCCGCAACTCGGCATCCACCGCTTCGACGATCTCGTCGTGCTGCGCACCGCGCCGATTCCAGCCGTGCTCGTCGAGGCCGGCGTGATCGTCAACCCGGACGAGGAAGCACGGCTCGCGCGGCGCGAGACGATCCAGCGCGTGTCCACCGCGATCGCGGGCGGGATCGACGCGTGCACCACGCCGCAATAAATGACGGTATCGCCCGTCGGGCTCAACGGTTTTCACCCAGTCAGGAGCATCACAATGAAAAAGAAGAATCTGTTCGCATCCTGCGCGCTGCTCGCGCTCGCCGTTCCGTTCGCCGCGCACGCGGCCGGCTGCGGGAAGCCGCGCAGCGCGTTCGACCAGGTGTACTGCACCAGCACGCAGTTCTCGCAGTCCGACCGCGATCTCAACGACGAATACGGCCGCCTGCGCAAGCAACTGAGCGGTGACCAGCAGGCGACGCTGAAGGCCGGCCAGCTCGCGTGGCTGAAGCAACGCGATGCGCAGTGCAGCGAGACGCGCAACAACAGCTACCTCGTGGATATCCAGTGCGCGAACGACATGACGCAGTCGCGGCTGTCGTTCCTGCGCGAGCGTGAGCGCGAATGCTCGAGCACGGGGTGCGTGACGTCGAAGCTCGGCGAGTAAGGTTGTCGCACGTGCGGTGCCGCGAAGCGATTCCCGGCACCGCACCCCCGAAAGGAACGACGATGCGGCATGAATTCTCCGAAGTCCTCAACGACCTGATCGACTGTTTCCTCGTTGGCGATCTTCTGCTGCTGAAGCGCTACAAGGAAACCCATCGGCTGCCGGACAACCTCGCGTCCGAGTTCACGACCCGCGACAGCGGCGACCATGCCGTGCTCGAAGGGGTCGTCATTCCGCTGGCCGGTATCGAGAACCATCCGTATACGGCTATCTTCACGCTGGACGACGACACGCCCGAACTGCTCAAGGCCGGAAGCCGCCTGCAGCATCGGCGCGGCGGATACGTGCTGCGCGTCGAACATCGCTCGGTGATGCTTTACACGTGGCGGATTCTCGAACGCTTCACCGACGCATCGGTAAACGCGCTGCTTGCGCGCTATCGTGAACCGGGCAGGCCCGTCATCGAAATCGACAACGGCTGGTACGACGTCGAAATCCTCGGCGGCGAAGTGCCGCGCAACGGCTGGTTCGAGCCCGCGTTCGAGTTCGTGCTGAAGCGTACCGACGCGCCGGGCGACGCGTCACGCGTGGATCTCGGCTACAGTTTCGCCATCGACAGCAGCCTGGATCCGGCGGAATGAATTCCGCGCGGGGCAACGCCGCAAACGGCACACGATCTGGCGAGGTACGCATGGCACTGAACACGACGACGATCGACATCCGCGCGGCCACATCCGCCGATGCGCCTGCCATCGCCGACATCCACGTTGCATCGTGGCAGGCGACCTACACGGACATCATGCCGGCGGCGTTCCTCGCAGGCCTGTCGGTCGAAAAACGCACTGCTTCGTGGCGCCATGCGCTCGACGCCGGACGGCCGCGCGTCGCACTCGCGGTCTCGGGCGCGGACAACACGCCGGCAGGCTGGATCGCCTATGGCCCGACGCGCGACACCGACAAGGATCGCGCGTGGGGTGAAATCGAAGCGATCTATCTGCACCCGTCGCATTGCGGCCAAGGGATCGGCGCGGCGCTGGTCGACCATGCATGCCGGTCGTTGCACGACCTGGGCCATTCATGGGTGTCGCTCTGGGTATTGATCAAGAACCGTCGGGCCAGGGCCTTCTACGAACGCGAAGGCTTCGTCGCCGAAGACGACGTCAAGACGTTCGAAATCGACGGGAGCCCTATCGAAGAGGTGCGCTATTGGCGCACGCTACCGAAGTGACCTCGATGACGGTTTCGCCCCTTCCACCGCCAGCCGCTCCTGCATCATCTGCAGCAACTCGCGGATCTTCGCATTGACCGAATTCCGGCTCGCATAAGCGGCATGCAGCTCCAGCGGCGCCGGCGTCATCTCCAGCGGCACGCGCACGAGCCGCCCCGCGGCCAGCTCGGCCGCGCACCCGCGTTCGACGAGAATCGCGAAGCCGATCCCGTTCACCGCCGCCAGCCCCGCCATCTCGCCGCTGTTGACGCGATACCGGCTCGCGACCGGAATCTTGTGAATCCGCCCGTCGCCGTCGGCGAACTGCCACGGCTGCCCCTTTAGCGTGCTCAACGTCGTGATGCACGGCAATTGCCTGAGCTGCTCCGTCCGGGTCGGCATGCCCGCGCGTTCGATCAGCGACGGCGCGGCCACGACAACGCTCGGCAAGCTCACGAGCGGCCTGACGACGAATGCGCTGTCATCCAGCTTGCCGCGATTGACGATGATCGACAGGTCGATATCGTCGCGCAACGTCGAGACGCCTGCGAGGCTCGTATCGCAATCGATTTCGACGCGCGGATGGCGGCTCGCGAATTCCGCGACGATCGGCCCGAGCATGCGCGGTCCGATTTCGCCGGGCACGCAGAGCTTCAGCACACCGCGCAGCTCGGTCTGCTGCGAGGTCAGTTCGAACTCGGCGAGCGTCAGTGCATCGAGCATCGGCTTCGCGCGCTCGTGCAGCAGACGCCCGGCCTCCGTCATGCGCAGGTGCCGCGTGCTGCGTTCCAGCAGACGCACGCCGAGCCTCGACTCCAGTTGCGCCACATGGCGGCTCACGTTGGAACCGGGTATCGACAGCACGCGCGCGGCGCCTGCAAAACTGCCTTCGTCGACGACCGACACGAACACGCGCACCGCGTTCAGATCCAGCTTGCTGCGCATCATTATCCCGTTTCAGGTATCAAAGCTCGCCGCTTTTCACGGCTTATCCCGTTCGTGACCGTAATTTACGATGCGGATCCAGTCAAGGCGTGGCCGCCGACGCGCGAACCCGCGTCGACGCGAGCACGCTCAAAAACCTACGGGAGCATCACCATGGATATCGCCATTCTCGGCGCCGGCGTGGCCGGCATGAGCACCGCGCTCGCGCTTGCCGGGCAGGGGCACCGGATACGGCTCTACGAACGCAGACCGTCGGAATCGACGATGGGCGCCGGCGTCGTGCTCTGGCCGAATGCCGGCTTCGTGCTCGAGCAACTCGGCCTCCTGCCGGACATCGTCGCGGTCAGCGGCCACCTGCGCGCGATGCGATGCATGGACCGGCACGGCACCCCGTTCAAGCACGTCGATATCGGCGAACTCGACCGCCGCATGGGTTTCCCGACGCGCTCGATCCTGCGGCGCGACCTGCAGGCAGTGCTGACACGGCACCTCGCCGCACGCGGCATCGACATTCGCTTCGGCCACGGTGCGACGGCCATCGAAACCGGAAGGGACGGCCGCGCCGTCGTTCGTTTCGACAACGGAACGACGATCGCCCCCGATCTCGTGATCGGCGCGGACGGCCGCATGAACTCCGTCGCGCGACACTACGTGGTCGGCCACAACACGCCCGTCTACCAGGGGTTCGTCAACTGGATCGGTATCGCGCAGCACGATGCGCCGCTGGTCGACGAGGTGTCGATATTCGACTACTGGGGCGTGCGCGAGCGTTTCGGCATCGTCGCGCTGGACCGGCGTCGGATGTATTGGGCGGCGGCATGGCCCGAAGCCGATCCGGGCGAGGCGACGGAACGCGATCCGGGCGCGACGCTGGAGCGGCGCTTCGCGACGTGGCCGGCACCCGTCGCGGACGTGATACGTGCGACACCGTCGGACACGATCACGAAGATCCGTGTGCACGATCTCGATCCGGTCGACGTATGGCACCGCGGCAACGTGCTGCTGATCGGCGATGCCGCGCACGCACCGCTACCGACCTCCGGACAAGGCGCCTGCCAGGCGCTCGAGGACGCGTGGCATCTTGCCCGTTGCCTCGACGAGCACGGAGCCGGCAACGGCAGTGACCTCGATGCCACACTCGCATCCTTCACGATGCGGCGTCGCCCGAAAACCGCGGCGATCACCGAACGTGCGCGCGATTTTGCACACCTGCTGTTCGGCGAGAACGTGAACGAAAGCGCGCGACAACAGATCGACCCGGTCGTGGAAATCGAGGCCCTGACGAACGCGTGGGGCGCGCACCTGCCGATGGCGCAGGTGCGCGGACGATAGGACGCGCGAGCGCCAGCATCCGCTTACAGAAACCACCGATACTCACGCGCGCCGATCTCGTTGCGAAAATCCAGCTCCTCCTGCCGCTTGTTCTCGCAATACACCATCACGAACTCGCTGCCGAGCCCTTCGCGCACGGCCGGATGATCCTGCATCGTCGCGACGGCCGACAACATCTCCTTCGGGAAATCGATCCCGCTGCCGCGATCCTCGTTGAGCGGCGCGATCGGCTCGATCCGCGCATCGAGCCCGTGTTCCATCCCGGTGAGAATCGCCGCGAGCACCAGATACGGATTCGCGTCCGCACTCGCGAGCCGATGCTCGATCCTGAGGTTGCGTGCATCCGACTCCGGAATGCGGATGCACGCATCGCGATCCTCGAACCCCCAGCTGGCACGGCTCGCCGCGTTCACCATCGACCCGTAGCGCCGGAACGCGTTGTGGTTCGGCGCGAACACCGGCATGCAATGCGGCAGCAGCGCGAGGCAGCCGGCCACCGCGTGCCGCAACGGCCGCTGCCCGTCTGCCGCGAGCAGGTTGCGTCCCGCGTCGTCGTACAGGCTCACGTGCACGTGCATCCCGCTGCCCGGCGCATGCAGGTATGGCTTGCCCATGAAGCTCGCACGATAGCCGTGCTGCAACGCGACGCCGCGCGTGCTGCGGCAGAACAGCGCCGACCAGTCGGCCGCGCGCAGCCCGTCGTCGCAATGGCCGAAGTTGATCTCGAACTGGCCGGGTCCGAGTTCGGCCGTGATCACGGTCGCGTCGATCCCCTGCGCGCACGCGACGTCGACCATCTCGTGCAGCACGTCGGAGAAGCGCGACAGTCGCTCGATATGCATGTTCGGCTGATCGTCTCGATCGTCGGACAGACGGTCGCGCGGATACTGCGGCATCCCTTCCGCGAGCTGCGCGGCAAACAGGTAGAACTCGAGCTCGAACGCGACGACCGGGCGGATGCCGCGCCGCGCGAGCCGCTTCAGCACGCGCGCGAGCACCTCGCGCGGCTCGAACTCGACCGGCGAATCGGTGCCGTCGGTCGTGATCAGCATCTGGCCGAGCGGCTGCTTCTCCCAGGTCACCGGCTTCAGCGTGCCGGGGATCAACCGGCGCACGGCGTCCGGGTCGCCGTCGTTGAAACAGTAATCGCCGATCTTGTAGAGCCCGCCCTGCGTGCCGAGCAGGATGCAATTCTGTGGCAGCTTCAGCAGCGAACCGGCCGCGACCTTTTCGAGTGCATCGATCGGGTAGCGCTTGCCGTAGAAGTGTCCGGGCAGGTCGAGGCAGATCAGGTCGACATAACGGATCTCGGGGTGCGCCTGCCGGAATGCGCGGACTTCATCGACCAGCGCGGGAACGACGTCAGCCATGTCTCATCCTTTCCATGTCTTGGTATGGCGGTGCCGCAACGCGGCGAACCGCATTCGTGCGGCACACGCGACAACGCACACCGCATTTCACTCAGTACTGCAAACAGGCTGCGTGGCGCGCCGGTCTTCGACACCGCGCGCCCCGCCGACAACTCAGGTGAATACCCAGATCACGCGCGTCGGCGCGTCGGTCAGGTTGGCGTAACGGAAGCGCTTGTGCGCGGGAAGCTGGAACGCATCGTTCGGGCCGAGCGTGACGGGCGTCTCGTCGCCGTCGACCCAGATCGTCAGTTCTCCTTCGAGCACGAAGCCGCCCTGCTCGTCGCTGTCGTCGACCGGCCGCTCGCCGCTGCTCGCGCCCGGCGCGAGATGGCTTTCGAGAATCGAGAAACGCGAACGCATGTTCGGCGACACGAGGATGTCGGTAATGCCGGCCGCGTAATACACGGTGCGCCGTTCGTCGGGCCGCGTGACCCACGGCACGCTGCGCGGCTTGCTCAGGCTGTAGAAATACGTGGTCGGCACGCCGAGCGCCTCGCCGATCGCGGTGAGATCCGCGACCGTCGGACGCGACAGCCCGCGCTCGACCTGCGACAGAAAGCCGACCGAGCGGCCGATCCGTTCGGCAAGATCGTTGAGCGTGACCTTGCGATGCTTGCGCAGGTCGCGGATCAGGATCGCCAGACTTTCTATCTCTTCCTGTTCGTTCATGACGGGTTCCGGTGGGTCAGACGGTATCGCGCAAACGGTACCAGGCCTTGCCGATCGCTTCCAGCGGCGCGGCGAGCCGGTCGCCGCCGGGGAAACGCGGATTGCGGATGCGCTGGTACTGCGCGAGCAGGCGTTCGTCGCCGAGCACGGCGTCGGCCACCGCGCGCGCGCCGGCGAGTGTCGGCAGCACGCCGTGCCCCGAAAAGCCCTGCAGCCAGAAGCGCTGCCCGTGGCGGCCGATGTCCGGCGTGCGGCGCATGCTGATGTCGATGTGGCCGCCCCACGCGTAGTCGAGCGGCACGCCGGCCAGCTGCGGGAACACGCGCTCGAGATGCGGTCGCGTCGCCGCCGCGATATCGGCCGGAATGCCGCCGAGATACGTGCAGCCGCCGCCGAACAGCAGACGGTTGTCGGGGCTCAGGCGGAAGTAGTCGGGCACGAACTGGTTGTCGATCACGCAACTGTTCTGCGGCAGCAGCGCCCGCGCGACGTCGGGCGCAAGCGGCGCGGTCGCGACCTGGTACGTGCCGACCGGCAGCAGCCGGCGCGCGAGATCGCGATCGAGCCGGTCGACGTACGCGTTGCACGCCAGCACGAGCACGTCGGCACGCACTTCACCGCGCGCCGTGCGCGCGACGTAGCCACCGGCCGTCTCGCGGCAGTCGAGCACGCGGCTCTGTTCGAAGATGTGGCCGCCCGCACGCTCGATCGTCTGCGCGAGGCCGAGCGCGAGCTTCAGCGGGTTCAGGTGGCCGGCCTCCGGATCGTGCAGTGCCGCGAGATAGCGCGTGCCGCCGATCCATTCGGGCATCTCGTCTCGGCCGATCACGCGCAGCCGGTCGTAGCCCCAGCGCTCGGCCGCCTCGTCGCGCGCCTGCGCGAGCATCGCGACGCGACGCGGCCGCACCGCGGCCCACAGGCTGCCCGGCCGGTAATCGATGTCGAAACCGTGCCGCACCGGCAGTTCGCGCACTTCGGCCGCCGCCCAGCGCATGCTGTCCCACAGCAGGCGCGCACCGTCGCGGCCAAGCGAATCCTCGAGCGGCTGCATGTCGCACGACCAGCCGAGCAGCGCCTGTCCGCCGTTGCGGCCCGACGCGGCCCATGCGACGCGGCTCGCTTCGAGCACGACTACGCGCTTGCCGGCGAGCGCAAGGCGCAATGCCGTATGCAGCCCGCTGAAGCCCGCGCCGACGACGAGCACGTCGGCGTCGATGCGTTCGTCCAGTTCCGGGCGATGCGGGATCGGCGCCGGGTAGGTGCCGGCGTAGTAGCTTGCGACATGACGGTCGGACTGCACGAACATGCGGACTCTCGTGAAATTTATTCCATGAAATTTCATGAAAAATTAGCACGACAATTTCACGGGAGCAAGCGTGTCAGAAATCCGGTCCGATGAACAGCGCGACGAACTTAAGTTGCGCGTTTTTCGACCCATTTCGGCGCAACGTTACAACAAGCGCAAATGGCGCAAATTTCTTGTTTTCGCGCTTCGCAGTTGCGGGGACCCGCCTCCTGTCGAGATGCGTCCAACTTGGAATTTTTTTCGTTCAAATCGGAACTTGCAAGGGCCCATGCCGGCCGCGAACGCCTGCGAATATTCCTCAATAAAACAATAGCTTGAAGAGGTCGCCACACGCCCTCAGCGCTACAACGTGATCAACCACCGACCGATGCACCGGCTGCTGCGCGCTGAAATCGCGTGTGGGCGACTGTTGACTGCATCAAGCCGGCGCCTCCTTGCTCCAGCGCCCGCTCTTGCAATTCAGCGGTACACACCTGACCAGGAGTTCACGCGTACAGAACTTGGAATTCCCTATAGCTACCACAGACTTTTCGGATCCGGCGCAACTACACAGCCGGGATGAACAGCAACTGCACCTTACTTAGCAGCCGGCGGCCATGAGTTGTGGTTTTTCTCATTGGACCGGTAAATTTCAGGGGTGGACAACCGGCCCCACGCGCCCTGCAGCGAGCATGATCTGGCAGTATTGCGCGACGTCCACGCGGGCGCACGATGCAAAGCAGCAGGTTTGAACTTCCGACTCTAGTGCCGGCACGGATTAAAATCAGGATCGTGTCAATTACGCTAAGGAATACAAATCATGTCACTCCCAAGACAGGGTGATGTCGAGGCGGCGGATTAACCAGCTGCTATATTGTCGCCTTCGTGTGCGCAATTTCTGGTCAGGATATTCGAAAGCGTCCACGGTACGCGCCCGGGCTCAGTCCGACCCGCTCCTTGAACAACCTGCAGAATGAGCTCACGTCGCTATAGCCGACCTTGACTGCAACCTCCTCGATACTCAGATCGCCAGCCTCGAACAGTCCACGAGCCGCCTCAATTCTCAGGCTCTGCAAGTAACGCAGCGGAGTCTGATTCAGCGCAGCCTGAAAGCGGCGGATGAGAGTCCGCTCGCTCACGTCGAGTTCGCTTGCGAGCGCGGACATTCGAACCTCTTCCGCCATGCTCTTCTGCAAGCGGTGTTGGGCGCGATGAACCAGTGAATCGCCATGGGCCTTGTCGGCAAGCAACGGGAGATAAGGCGTTTGCCGGGTCTGACTGACGTCGATGAGCATGGTTTTCGCGCAGAGCGAAGCAATCGTCGGACCAGAGAAACGCTCGATGATGTGAATTGTCTGTAGCAGATAGGATGCCGATGCACCGGCACAAATCAGGCGATCGACTTCAGTCAGAACCGGTTCGACCTGAAGATTCACGCGGGGAAACCTGGCGCGAAACTGGTCGGCGAGCCACCACGTCGTCGTCGCCGATCGTCCGTCCAGAAGGCCGGTCTTCGCCAGAATGAAGGTGCCGGTGCAGTTTGCCGCGACACACGCACCGGCGTTCCATTGCGCGATCAGCCAGTCGCACGACATCGATTGACTCGCCAGCAGCTTGTCGAACGCCTTGTGCCCGGCGTAGTGCGCACTGGGGACGAACACCAGGTCGAAGCGCTGCCGCGGGCGAATCGGTTGCGTACTGATCTCCAAACCGTTGCTGGTCCTGATCGGACCGCCATGTTGCGACACGAAATGCCACTCGTAGCGCACGCCCGCTTCCCCGTTCTGCCGCCTCAGGTGGGCGTTCGCAACCTGAAGTATGTCGGCGAAGCCTCCCAGGCTGAAGGCATAGCAATTTTCGTATGCAAGGATGGCTGCGCGGTGCATGTCTTATTTCGCAAAGTATTTGTCACTTCCGCCACTTTACAGCAGCTCGCGGCGCTACGAAACTTTCGATACGCAGTCGTCACTGCCGATATCCAACACCCTTTCGTCACGAGACCAGCTGTCATGAAAGTCCTGATCGTCCACGCTCATCCCGAACCGCAGTCATTCTGTACGGCACTCAAAACCACGGCAGTCGATGTGCTCGGGGACGCCGGGCACGAAGTGGAAGTTTCGGATCTCTATGCGATGGGTTTCAATCCTGTAGCGTCCGCCGGCGACTTCGGAACGCGCGCCAATCCCGACTACTGCGTCTATGCTCTCGAGCAGCGTCACGGCGTTTCCAGTGGCACCATCGCCCCGGACATCAAGGGCGAACTCGAGAAGCTCATGCGATGCGACTTGCTCATCCTGAACTTTCCGCTGTTCTGGTTCTCGACCCCGGCGATACTCAAGGGCTGGATCGATCGGGTTCTCGTCTCCGGTCCTGTCTATGGCGGTATGCGCTTCTACAATCGCGGTGGCCTTCGCGGAAAACGCGCCGTTGTGAGTCTCACCCTGGGTGGACAGGCCCACATGTTCGCTGACGATGGCGTGCACGGGCCACTCAACGGAATGCTGCGACCGCTGCTGCAGGGCACGCTCGGCTATACCGGGCTCGATGTACTCGAGCCATTCGTGGCCTGGCATGTTCCTTATGTTACGCACGACGTACGACTCGATTATCTGGCCGCCTGGCGAAGCCGCTTGTCGTCGCTCGCGACGGAATCACCGCTTTCATTCCCGAGTCTTGACGACTTCGACGAAAGGTTGTGTCCGATCAACGGCACAACCTGACAGGACACGGAGCGACGATGGCGGTCGCGTGCGGGAGCATCGGGATACAACGTCGGGGCGAATCAAAAACCCCACCAGGTAGCAAGGGTGCAGGTTACAAACTCCGCCTCGGATGGCGTACCGGTGCCTTGTTGGACGCCTTGACACCGAAGGTCTCCTGCCTGAGTACCCGATCCGCCTCTGCTCCCAAAATGTCTTGCTCGTAGCCATCTAAACCGTACCTGTAAGCGGAGTATCGCCTATGAAAAGGGGATGGCGGCGGTTCCACGAACCGGCATCGGCGCCACGATCTCCAAGAGCCCGCGAATCCGGCTCTGTTTGCACGCGAAAGCCCCAGCAGGCATTGACTGCCGGATCGTCACGAACGACGAAATTCAACTACCTGCAGGTATGGGTATACGCACTATGGTCGGAATGCTGCGATCAACTCAAATGGAGACATCCATGACGCTCACACACGATTCAGCGGTAACTTCGGAAGCTTGCTTGCACGACGTCAGGCCTGCGGGGTTGCTCCTTCAGGGGGAGGACTTCGAGAACTATGGCGGTTGGGTTCTTGATTCACAGTTTGAAACCCAGATGGGCGCCCCGTACCTGCTAGCGCATGGCCTGGGCCGACCGGTGGCAGATGCCACCACGTCCATCAGCGTGCAGGCGGCGGGCGAACGAACCGTCTGGGTGCGTTCGAAGGACTGGGTCCCCTCCTATCACCCTGGACGTTTTCAGATCTCGATCAATGGCGAGCGGCTCGAGACGGTACTCGGCGAGAACGGTTGCGACTGGTCATGGCAGCCGGTAGGCCGGGTCTTTCTGCAACAGGGAGAGAACCGGGTAGCCCTGCACGATTTGACGGGCTTTGGTGGCCGATGTGATGCGATCTACTTTGCCGAAGACGACACGATTCCGCCTAACGAGGTAGGCCCGGACTTCAAGGCGTGGCGCAAGGCCCTTCGGGGTCTTCCCGCAGAGCCGCTGGACGGTGGCTTCTACGACGTAGTCGTGGTCGGTGGCGGCATCTCAGGGTGCGCCGCCGGACTGACCGCAGCGCGGTTGGGTTTGCGCGTCGCGGTCATCCACGATCGACCGGTTCTGGGGGGCAACGCCAGCAAGGAGATCGGGCTGATGCCGCGGGGCGCCCAGGGAGCCCTGCTCAAGGAGCTATCCGAACGAAGCGCAGACGGCGATCTGGCTGCGATTCGACTGCTGGAAGCGGAAGCAACGGCCAACGTGTACCTTGAGCACCGGGTCGTAGGCGTAGCGCGCGAAGGTTCTCGCATCGTGTCCGTCGACACGGTGAGTGCGCGTGGCGGGCACGAGCGCCGCATTCGCGGCGGAATGTTCATTGACTCATCCGGCGTTGCCATTCTCGGCATGCTCGCGGGTGGAGCAACGCTCTTCGGCCGAGAGGCAAGGTCGGAATTTGACGAGGCTTATGCGCCGGAGGTTGCCGATGAAATGCACCATGGCAATACGCTCTTCTTCCGGACGCGGATGGCCGATCACCCTGTACCTTTTCCGGACGTCCCGTGGGCAACGGAGGTGGCAAAGGACTATGCGAATCTGAGTGGCCAACTCTCGGCGGTCGGTCACGAAAATGGGCCCGGCCCTGCGGCCGGATCGAATCCGGCAACGCCGGAATTCAGGTTTGGAAGCAAGGCCGACGTATTTCCCGCCACGCATTTCTGGGAATACGGCCAGTGGCTGGACCCATATACCTCCGGTGAGCAGGTTCGCGACTATCTGATGCGTGCGCTATACGGCACGTTTGCCAATGTCAAACGGCTGGACGCGGAAAAATACGCGAACCTCGAGTTTGAGTGGATGGCCCACGTCGCGGCCCAAGGCGAATTCCGTCGATATCGGGGCGATTATGTGCTGACCGAAAACGACATTCGAAACCATACGCGTTTCGACGACGCCCTGATTGCCAACGACGGCGCATTCTGCATCCACTGCGCATGGGGCCCCGGCGAAGGAAAATACGACTTCCGCCTCAAGGATTGGATTTTCGATCAGCGCGACAAGCTGTCCTACAGCGTGCCATTTCGATGCCTTTATTCTGCCGACATCGACAACCTCTTGATGGCGGGAAAGCACATCAGCGTGACACATGTGGCCGCTTCGTCAATCAAGCTGATGGGGAACGGGGCGCAACACGGGATCGCTGTGGCTGCGGCCGCGCACCTTTGCAAAAAGTATGGAACGTCACCTCGTGGTCTTTACTCCGATCATCTCGATGAGTTGAAGATGCTCGTGTACAGCCTGACCCGATGCGACCACGACATGACAAATGATCCGCCTCGAAGACTTTTTGTATCTGTCCCGGGCTAGTTGCACAAGGCTTTGGCGCGTCTCGGGCGTTGACTGGGTGCGCGCGATTACATTGCCGATGTCCGCCGTTTCTCCGTTGCCGGCAGGCAGCGGCACGTATCGTTCGTCATCCTGCAATAGCGGGACCGATGCTGCCTGACCCGCGCCACCGATATCGAACGTCCACTGCAGCTTCCTGGTATCCGCCGCATTCAAACTTCCCATCGCCCGACGAGGCAGCCTGGTGCAAGCACCCCTCACTTCGGAGGGCATCCTCACCTGGATTGCCGAATGCATGACGGGCTTGCGGCGCCCGTGTTCGACGAAAAACGTGCAGCGCGAGAGCTTTCACTCGTCGGGAGCCGATTCCGTACTGTCCGTGGAACTCGCATTTGCGCTCGGAGAGACGCCGGGTCTGGAGATCGATCCCACGATGATCTATGACAGCCGCACGATTCGGGGCTTCACGGATAGCGTGCCGGCCCTTTACGCACAGACGCCCGGTGCGCTCAAGCGATCGGCGCATCATTTGGAAAATAGACATGTCCGAACACTACACGGAAATTCCCATCGACATTTCGTCGCAATTCAACGTGCTGGGCTATCCGAACGGCGGATACCTCACGCGGCTGGCAGCTGAAACGCTCGCCGTCCGCAGTGCTCATCCGGACCTCCTGGCCATCCATGCGAGCTTCGTCGGGCACCCAGTTTCCGGGCCGGCGATTGCGCGCATCAGCGATCTAGGATCGACAAAGAGTCTGTCACGGGCCATGCTGGCGCTGGTTCAGAACGACGAACTCAAAGCGCACTACATCGCCACATTCACAGACTTCTCGCGGACGGCAGGTGCCACGGCGCGCCTTTCGAACCAGCCGGTCGATATCACACCCTTCCCTGCGTGCATCAACATCGATTCGCTCGCGCTACCCGCGCCGATGCAGTCGTTCGTCTCACAGTTCAACCTGCATCTGGCACCCGGATCCTTGCAAAACTTCGGGCCTGATCGAACGGCCGCTGTTGAGGGCTGGATCTCGCTCGCGGACGAGTCTCCTTCGACACTTGAGTCCCTGGTGCTCTTCGCCGACGCTTTCCCGCCCCCCGTCTACAACGTGATCGAGCCAGCCGCGTGGGATTCCGTACCGACCATCGAATACTCGGTTTACTTGAAAGCCCGCCCCGTTCCCGGACCGATTCACGCCCGCTTCGTTTCGAACGAGGTGTGTTCCGGACTGCTTGTAATCGACGGGGAGCTTCGCGATTCGGACGGCCGCCTGCTTGCGGAATCGCGGCAACTCGCGAAATTTCGCGGCAGCTTGGCAAGCGTGCGGGGGACAGCCGACTGACGCACCTTTTGCTCGCACTGGAAAACTGACTCGACGCCTGTCTCCATGAATTTATGTTCGTCTGATGTGGTCGTGATTGGTATCGCTTGCCGACTACCCGGCGCAAACGATGTCCGAGAAAATCGGCAACTCTTGCAGTCTGGTGCAATTGCCGTCCGGTCATCAGCGCGTTCAGTTTCGGTGGCACGAATCTCGGCTTGAATGACTTCGCCCATCACCCGCGCGCCGTGCACTTCGCCGACGCCGATTCCTTTCCGACGAACACCGGCATGTTCGAGCTCCACACTTACGGCGATGAACGGCCAAGGCGGGTCCCGATGTACGACCGGGACACCAACCGTTTTAACCCTCCAATCCTCGTGTAAGACAATGTAGAAGGCGTAGAACGCCGTGCCGCGCACGCGAACAGGCGCGAGTCGAACGAATTGCTTCTTGGTGATTGAACTCGCAGGTTTTCCGTGTTCAGCCTTGCAAGGCGTCGAACACTCCACTGAGCATCGACTTCGCATCACCGAACAACATGCGGTTGTTGTCCTTGTAGAACAGCGGATTGTCGACGCCTGCATAGCCCGAAGCCATGCTGCGCTTCATCACGATCGACGTCTTCGCCTTCCACACCTCCAGCACCGGCATGCCGGCGATCGGGCTCGTCGGGTCGTCCTGCGCCGCCGGGTTCACGATGTCGTTCGCGCCGATCACCATCGACACGTCGGCCTCGGGGAAGTCGCCGTTGATCTCGTCCATTTCGAGCACGATGTCGTACGGCACCTTCGCTTCGGCGAGCAGCACGTTCATGTGGCCCGGCATGCGGCCCGCGACCGGGTGAATCGCGAAACGCACGTCGACGCCCTTTTCACGCAGCAGCTTCGTCAGCTCGAACACCGTGTGCTGGGCCTGCGCCACCGCCATCCCATAGCCGGGTACGATGATCACGCGCTTCGCCTCGCGCAGCAGCTCGGCCGTCTCCGCCGCGCTCACCGCGACCGCCTCGCCGGCCGGCTGCGCGCCGCCGCCGGCTGCCGCGGGCGCGCCTGCGCCGCTGCCGAAGCCGCCCGCGATCACGCTGATGAAGTTGCGGTTCATCGCGCGGCACATGATGTACGACAGGATCGCACCGGACGAGCCGACCAGCGCGCCGATCACGATCAGCAGGTCGTTGCCGAGCATGAAGCCGGTGGCCGCAGCCGCCCAGCCCGAGTAGCTGTTGAGCATCGACACCACGACCGGCATGTCCGCCCCGCCGATCGCCATCACCATGTGCACGCCGAACAGCAGCGAGATCACCGTCATCACGACGAGCGGCAGCATGCCGTCCTGGATGCTTTCCGCATGCAGGAACGCGCGGCCGAAGTAGATCACGATCAGCAGCGCGGCCAGGTTCATCCAGTGCCGCGCCGGCAGCAGCAGCGGCTTGCCGCCGATCTTGCCCGACAGCTTGCCGAACGCGATGATCGAGCCCGCGAAGGTAATCGCGCCAATCAGGATGCCGACGTAGATCTCCACTTCGTGGATGGCCTTCTCGGCGCCCGTGAGCTGCAGCGACGTGTCGATGTAGCTCGCGAAGCCGACCAGGCAGGCTGCGAGACCGACCAGGCTGTGCATCAGCGCGACCAGTTCCGGCATCTGCGTCATCTGCACCTTCTTCGCGGCGTACAGGCCGACGGCGCCGCCGACGACCAGCGCGGCGACCACGTACGGAATCCCCGCGGCCGACACGCGCGGACCGGCCACGGTGGCCAGCACCGCGATCAGCATGCCGATCATGCCGAGCAGGTTGCCGCGGCGTGCCGTTTCAGGGTTGGCCAGCCCGCCGAGGCTGAGGATGAACAGGATCGCGGCGCCGATATAGGAGACGGTAGTCAGGTTTGAAGTCATTGTTGTCGTCCCCTTATTTGCGGAACATCGCCAGCATGCGTCGCGTGACCGCGAAGCCGCCGAACATGTTGACGGCCGTGAGCGTCAGCGCGCCCACCGCCAGGCCGAGGATCAGCCCGGACGGGCGATCGCCCGCGTTGGCCAGTTCACCGAGGGGCGGCGCGACCTGCACGAGCGCGCCGATCGCGATGATCGACGAGATCGCGTTGGTCACGCTCATCAGCGGCGTGTGCAGCGACGGCGTGACGTTCCAGATCACCATGTAGCCGACGAAGCACGCGAGCACGAACACCGTGAAGTGCGACAGGAAGCTTGCCGGCGCGAACTGGCCGACGAACAGGAAAGCCAGCGCGCCGACCGCGAACACGATCGCGAGCGCCTTGGCCGACATCGGCTCGCCGGCATGGCCGTGGCCCTTGGACTTCGCGGGCGCGGCCGCTGCGGGCGCCGCCTGGGGCTTGGGCGCGACAACCGCCTGCTTGATCGGCGGCGGCGGCCACGTGACGTTGCCTTCCTTGATGACGGTGAGGCCGCGGATCGCGTCGTCGTCGAAGTCGACGTTGATCGTGCCGTCCTTGCCCTTGCACAGCTCCTCGACCACGCGCAGCAGGTTCGTCGCATACAGCGTGGACGACTGCCGCGACAGGCGCGACGCGAGATCCGTGAAGCCGACGATCGTCACGCCGTGGCGCACGACGGCCTCGCCGGGCACCGTGAGTTCGCAGTTGCCGCCCTGTTCGGCGCCATGTCGACGATCACGCTGCCGGGCTTCATCGACTGCACCATCTCGGCCGTGATCAGCTTCGGCGCGGGCTTGCCGGGGATCAGCGCGGTCGTGATGATGATGTCGGCGTCCTTGGCCTGCTGCGCGTACATCGCGCGCTGCGCCTGCTGGAAGCCTTCGCTCATCACCTTCGCATAGCCGCCGCCACCCGAGCCTTCCTCTTCGTAGTCGACCTTGACGAACTCGCCGCCCAGCGACTTGACCTGATCGGCCACTTCCGCACGCGTGTCGTTGGCGCGCACGATCGCGCCGAGGCTGGCGGCCGTGCCGATCGCGGCGAGGCCGGCCACGCCGGCACCGGCGATGAAGACCTTGGCCGGCGGAATCTTGCCGGCCGCCGTGACCTGGCCATTCAGGAAGCGCCCGAATGCGTGCGCGGCCTCGATTACCGCGCGGTAGCCGCTGATGCTGGCCATCGACGTGAGCGCGTCCATCTTCTGCGCGCGCGACAGCGTGCGCGGCAGCGAATCGATCGCCAGCACGGTGGCCCGCCTGGCGGCCAGTTGCTCCATCAGTTCGGGGTTCTGCGCCGGCCAGACGAAGCCGATCAGCGTGCCGCCCTCGCGCATCAGCGCGACTTCTTCGCCGGTCGGCGGGCGCACCTTGAACACGATGTCGCTGCCGGACCAGAGGTCGGCCGCCGTTGTGGCAACGGTTGCGCCGGCCGCACGGTAGGCGTCGTCATCAAAGTTCGCGCCGGCACCGGCGCCGCTTTGGACGGCGACCGAAAACCCCAGCTTGATCAGCTTCTCGACCACTTCGGGGACGGTCGCTACGCGCCGTTCGCCGGTGGCTGTCTCCAGAGGAATCCCAATCTGTAATGTCATATCATGAATCGTCAGTAGCGGCCAGCGCATGAATTTCCGGCCCACATGCTAAGCAATCGAAAGCACGAGGAAATCAACTCGAACCTCGACCAAGTACAGCGAGTCGACTCAGCGACTCAATGCAGAATTCGAACTTGATCAATCTTGAAAACATTCGCACGACGGTAAGCAGTCCAACATTCAAGTAGACAAACACGGCCTGGGTGGCACGCCAGTGCTTCGGCTTGGCCGCCCGCCTCGACAAGCGCGTCGGCGAACGCTTTGCAACCTCCCATCTTGCGGCTCGACACGATCACATGTTCACCCTGGTCCGCTAGCAGTCTCGCGATCTCTTCGACGATTCCACGGCTCGCCCCGGCGCCAAGTTCGACCTTTCGCGTCGGATCAAACAGATTCGTTCTCGAGCCTTTCTCTCTATACGAATCTTTCGGTACCCAAACAAGCTGGAACAAAAGCATTGAGCATAGCGATTCACGGAGTCTTCTTGAAATTTATCTTCTGAATCGCAGGGTATTCAATCCCTGAATCTTCCACCTAAGAGTGAGGGTCATCGTGCGATGAGTTCCAAAATCGACATCGGCAGCGTTGTGTGCGAAGCGGTGCACTGCTACACTTCCTCTCGCTTCTTACGTTCTCTACAAGCTCCCCTTACAAAGGGTGCTGTCTTCATCGCAACGAGCATCGGCCCCACATCCGCGGGAGACAGTTGCGATGGTTCCCGGTTGTCAAAATTCGCCGATTTCCTTTCCTAGGACCGGTTCATCTGGACCGCATTGCGGTCCGTTCAACATAATTTCACCAAGGTTGACATGGCCACACTTATCGTAAGTTACCCCGCAACTGAAGGCAGCACATTTGATCGTGACTACTATCTTTCCAAGCACATTCCGCTTGCTCGCACTGCATGGAGTGAGTTTGGTCTGCAATCGGCAGAGATTTTGTTCCCGTCTGTCGCACCCCAACCCTTCGCCGGGGTGGTAATTCTCAAATTCACCGATCAAGCCGCACTCTCTGCCGCACTTTCGTCCGCAAAAACCGCTGAAGTGATCGGCGACGTGCCAAATTTCACCAATATTGCTCCGACGATCTTCCGCGCAGACGACTGAACAAGTTCGAAGGCCGTCTGAATCCTCGTGCGTCAGGCGGCTCCTTCACCTCCTTACAACAAGCGCATAAGTTACATACGTTGTCGAAGCGGGGAAATTCCGCGAACTCATGCGACGTAGCCACATCCTAGTTTCACCATACCGTTGCGTAACACTATCTATTCCGGTCGGCAGTTCCACATGAAGTTATAGTCTTCCGCGGTCAACATCGGAACTACTTACCTGATTTACTCAAGCCGTTTCAATCTTTGGAAACTGCCTCGGGCTCTTAAGTTGAACAGCACTTCTGCTTGAACTCCTCGGTCGTCATGGAACCTGCAGTAGAAGCTTTCGTCCGTACGGTTCCGCCGAGGCTTGCCGGAATCAACGAGCGCCATCTCCATGCTGTTCCGCGCGCCCGCTTCAGGATCGCCCTCGACACGACTTCCGGGTTGGTGTTGAAACGCAAGTAGCGAGGTGTTCCACGAACGCATTGGTTCGAAACGTTGGGCAAAGCCAAGGCGATCATCAAGGCGTGGTGCCGAAATTTTTATTGAGATCGAAAAATATTGATGGATCTTTATTTGATTTAATTGATTCGCACTCTGAATCACTTTTACTTCAATAATCGCCATCACATTTTTCGGAAACCGCTTCTTTCGTATAGCTTTTGGCGGTTTGAATCGACAATCAGATACGGGGACGGCACTTCCAGCGCGTAATTGTGACGGGCAACGCGCACCGGCCAAGCCGCCGCGCGTGCCGGCTCTATCACGCGGTCCTATTCGCGCGTCCACCCGTTCTGGTAAAGCTCCCCGGCGAGCACACCGAGCCGCGACGCGAGAATATAGTTCTCGCCGTCCTCGATCAGCGCCGAACGCACGTCGCGGAACAACTTCTCGATCGGGAACTCGCGCGTGGTACCGTTGCCGCCGAACAGCTGGAACGCCTCGTGCGTGATCTTCATCGCTTCCTCGGTCACGCTCACCTTAGCCTGCGCGGTCGCATACGGATGGCTCTGCGGCGACATGCGCGAGAACGCGAGACTGCGGCGCGCGATCGCACGCGCCATCTCCAGCCGGCGCAGCATCTCGCCGATGCGCAGGTGCGTCATCTGGTGATCCATCAGCAGCGCGCCGCCCTGTTTGCGCTCGTGGCAATACGCGAGCGCCAGTTCGAACGCCGCGCGCGCCGCGCCGACGAACACCTGGCACATGTGCGTACCCGCATACGACCACGTCGACGCGAGGTTGCCGAGATAGTCGTCCTTCAACGCGACCGCGAAGCGCTTCGGCACCTTCACGTTGTCGAAATAGATTTCACCCTGTGGCAGCGAGCGCTGGCCGATCTTGTCGAGCGGCTTGCCGCGTGACACGCCGGGCAGGTCGAGCGGCAGGATCATCGCGATGCCGTTCGTGAACGCGCTACGCTCGCCTTCGCCGTAGAACCCGTCGCCGTAGTCGGCCGCCATGTAGGCCAGCGCGACCTGCGCCACCGACCCGTTCGAGATCCACGCCGAGCTTTGCCCGTTGATCACGATTTCATCGGCGCTGACCTTCGCGGTCACGTTCCCGACCGGCTGCCTGCCGTTCGCGCTGAGTTCCTGCCGATACAGGATTGCCGCGTCCGACCCGCGATCGGGCTGCGTGTTCATCCAGCAGCCGACCTTGCCCGCGCACATCTCGATCAGCTCCGGATTGCCGACCGTCTGCGCCATCATCAGCGGCATCGTGGCCGCGCCGATCGACACGGCAAGGCCCGAATCGCCCCAACCGAGTTCCTCACCGATCAGCGACTCGATGCGCACCGCCGTCTCCGGCGGAAATTGCGCGATCAGTTGCGGATCGAGCCCGAGCTTCGCACTCTCGACGATGGCGGCCCAATACGGCGAGCCCGGCGCGATCACCTCCTCCGGCGTCATCCGGTCGAGCTCGCGGCCGATCGGTCGCAGCACGTCGCGCGCAAAGCGGTGAACCGTATGCTGGATTGCACTTTCCTCTTCGCTCAGCGGCGTCTCGAAGCCGGTCATGCCGACCACGGGCAGCGCCGCAGACTTGTTCAGACGAATCATCTCCGTTCTCCTCCTGGACTCCAGTCATGTGGACCAGGCAGCAACTGCACCCGGCCATCTCGTATCTAGTAATACATACATAAGATAGGTCATCATGACAAATGATGGAAGCAAAAAAAAGACAGGGTATTCCCCTGTCTCTTTCGGTACTGCGACTGTGAAGGCCGTCGTTATTTGCCAGCGGGCACGGTCAGCGTACCGTATGCGATCGCGCGCGACGTCGCCGTGAAATACGCGTCGAGCGCATGCGTATGCCGCCCTGCGCCGTACTGCATCGCGAGGCCGTCCGCCAGCGCGATCAGCATCGTCGCTGCGTGTCGGCTGTCGGCCGCACTGAACGCAGGATTGACGGTGCGCAGCAACTGCGCGAGATCGCGCGTGAGCGTCTCATACCATTCGTCGTAAAGCTTGAAGCACTCGGGATCGGTCGCCGAGAACGACAGAAAGTGTCGGAACAACGCATTGTACTTGGCATCTTTCGCATCGGAGATCGAGCGCACCAATATCTCCTCGAACACGTCGCGCGGCGACGCGTCGGTGCTGATCGCGCGCTTCATGTCTTTGAGATAGGTGTCGATAACCGGCTCGATGACGGCCCGCAATACGGCGATCCGGGTCGGGAAGTAGTACTGCAGATTGCTGACGCTGATCCCTGCGGCCGCTGCCACCGCGCGTTGCGAGAATTCCAGCGGGCCGTTTTCCAGCAGCAGCTTCCGCGCGACGCGAATAATCGTGTTGCGGGTGCGCAGGCCTTGCGCTCGCAAACCGTCCGGGTTGCTTGCTGCTGCGGGGGCTGCAGTCGAAGTGCGCCGCTTTTTACCGCTGCGCTGCTCGTTGGGCACTGTCATCGTGTTCGTCGTAAAAGTGGCGTTTCGGCTTCGTTGAATTGACGCTCCGTACCTTACGGAGCGCAAACGACTATACCTTATGCGAGCCTCGTTTTCCATCGAACCACCCGTCGACTGGACAGTCCGGCCGGATGCACGTTTCAACGTCGTGACGATCGCGTGCGACGCTACATCTGCCGCGCCTGGCGGTTCACGCGCTCGTCGAGCAGGTTCGCGACGCCGAGCATCGCATTGATCGTGCACCATCGCAACGGCTCCGGCGGCGCCGACGGCGTCTTGTGCGTCAGCGCGTCAAGCAGCGGCGAGTGCCCGCCCTCGATCCGTTCGGCCAGCACACGCCCGATCAGCGACTGCGTGCCCACGCCATGCCCCGAGCAGCCGGCCGTATAAAACACGTTTTTGTGCGCGCCGGCTGCACCGACCACCGGTAGCGCGTCGCCGGCGAACGAGATATAGCCGGACCAGCACGCGCGCACCGGCACGTTGCCCAGTTGCGGAAAGCGCGCGTACAGCGCCTTCACGAGCGAACGATACGCGTCGTCATCCGGGACGTTCGGCGTCTGCGAGCCGTAGACGTAATGAAGCCGCTTGGTCGTCAGCAGCAGCGTGTTGCGCGCGGTGAGGCGATGGCTCTCCATCGTCAGGTGCGACGTAACGATGCCCTCGCGATTCGGCCAGCCGAGCGCAGCAAGCTGCGCATCGGACAGCGGCTCGGTTTCGAGCGCCGACACGCGCAACGGCATCACTTTGTCGCCGAGCAGGCCGAGCTGCGGCGTGTATGCGTTGGTGGCCAGCACCAGCACCGGCGCACTCGCGCTGCCACGTGCGGTGCGCACGCGCACCGTCTCGCCTTCGTCGAAATCGAGCAGCGCGGTGTTCTCGTAGAGCTTCACGCCGGCCGCGAGCGCCGCGCGCCGCAACCCCGTCACGTACTTGCCGGGATCGAGCGTGCCGCCGCCCGGTACGTACGCGCCGAACAGGAAAGCCGGCGGAATCCCGCGTTCGCGCATCGCCGCGCCATCGAGAAACTGCGCGGGCGAGCCGAGTTCGATGCCGGTTTTCATGCTCTCGCGCAACCGCTTCTCTTGCGACGGATGCACGCCCGCGCGGATGATGCCCGACGCGCGGTAGTCGCAGTCGATCGCGTATTCGGCGAGCTTGCGCTCGACGTAGGCCACGCCTTCGTCGTAGAACCCGACGATCTGCTTCGCCTGTTCGTGCCCGACACGCTTGAGGAACAGCTCGTACTCGAGCCCCTGGCCGCCGGCGAGATAACCGGCGTTACGCCCGCTCGCGCCGAAGCCCGCGAACTCGCGTTCGAGCACGACGACGCTCGCGCCGCGCGCCGCCAGCTCAAGCGCGGTGGACAAGCCGGCGAAACCCGCGCCGACGACGATCACGTCGGCGCGGACGTCGCCCTCGAGCGACGGCTGTGCATGATCCGGCGGCTCGATCCATCCGCCGACGGGTCGATACTTCTGCAACGCGGCATCGGCGCGGATTTCCTCGCCCCAGCGCGCCAGCGGTCCGGTCGCGTCGGCCCCCACTGCCTGCATCGACGCCGCCGCGCCGACGCCGTGCGACGCTTGCCGCGCCGCCTGTCCTGCCTGCCCGAGCACTATCGCGCCATGTGCGTCGCTCATGTCCGCCTCCGTCAGTCCCGACTGAGAATGTGAATCGCCAGCGCCGCTTCCTCGACGCCCTGCAAGCCGCCTCCGTTCTCCTGGATCGCATGTCGCGCACCGTCCACCTGCCGCGCACCCGCCTCGCCACGCAACTGCGTGACCAGTTCGTACAGCTGCCCGATGCCGGTCGCGCCGAGCGGATGGCCCTTGGATTCGAGGCCGCCCGACGTGTTGATCGGGATGCGCCCGCCGAGCGTGAACTCGCCGCGCTCGGCTGCCGGGCCGCCTTCGCCGAACGGCACGAAACCGAGGTTCTCGGCCTGGATGATTTCGCCCATCGCCGACGCGTCGTGCACTTCGGCGACGTCCATGTCCTCCGGTCCCACGCCGGCCTGCTCGTAAGCCTGCAGCGCAGCGAGCCGGCCGATGTGCTTGTGCGGCTCGTCGGCGCGCCGTCGCGTGAAGCTGCGCAGCACGCTCGCGGCGATCCGGATGCAGCGGCTGCGATCGGCGCCGATACGCTCCAGCCCCTCCTCCGTGCACAGGATCGCGGCTGCCGCGCCGTCCGACAGCGGCGCGCACATCGGCAGCGTGATCGGGTACGTGATCGGCGCCGCCGCGAGCACCTCGTCGACCGTGAACGGCTGGCGGAACTGCGAATACGGGTTGTGCACCGAATGCCCGTGATTCTTCGCCGACACGGCGGCGATCTGCCGCTGCGTCGTGCCGTACGTGTGCATGTGATGCCGGCACAGCGCCGCGTAGATCTTCATGAAGCGGCTGTACGGGCGGTCGGATTCCGAGCCGGGCGGCGGCTCGATCCCTTCGCCGAGCCGCGCGAGCGTCGCGAAGTTCTCGTCGACCCGCGACACGTCCCAGCCCCCCTCGAACAGCGCGAAGGATTTCGCCTTGTCCGCGACGTTCATCTTTTCCGCGCCGAGCGCGAGCGCAACATCGCACGCGCCCGACTGAAGCTGCCGCACTGCCAGGTGCACGGCCGTACTACCGGACGCACACGCATTCTCGACGTTGAACACCGGAATGCCTTCAAGGCCGATCTTGCTGAATAGGACCTGACCTGGAATCGACAGTTGCCCCTGCAACGCGCCGTTGGTGATGCCCGAATAGAACGCGGCGCGGATCGCATCGGCATGGCAGCCGGCGTCACGCAACGCACGCTGCAGCGCCTCGCGCGCCAGGTCGTCGAGACTACGGTCGAGGTGCCGGCCGAACACGGTCATCGCAATGCCGGCGATGTAGATGTTGCTCATCGTATGGAATCCATATGAATCGGGTTCAGATCCTGCGTTGCTGGCCATGCCAGTACTGTTCGCGCAGGTCCTTCTTCAGCACCTTGCCGGCCGTGCTGCGCGGCAGTGCGGCGACGAAGTCCACGCTCTTCGGCGCCTTCACCGAGCCGAGCTTCTCCTTGCACAGCGCGACGAGTTCCTCCGCGCTGACCTGCTGGCCGGCATTCAGCTCGACGACGGCCTTCACGGCCTCGCCCCACGTGTCGTCGGGCACGCCGATCACCGCGCAATCCTGTACGGCCGGATGCGCCCAGATCACCTGCTCGACCTCGCTCGGATAGACGTTGAAGCCGCCGCTGATGATCATGTCCTTCTTGCGATCGGTGATGTGCAGGTAGCCTTCCGTATCGAGATGACCGATGTCGCCGGTGTGCAGCCAGCCATCGACGATCGTCTCGGCCGTCTTGTCCGGCGCGCGGTAGTACCCCTTCATCACGATATCGCCGCGCACGCAGATCTCGCCAGTCTCGCCCTGCTTCAGCACCTCGCCGCGATCGTTGATGATCTCGACGCGCACCAGCGGATTCGGGCGGCCGACCGACGACAGCCGCTCGTCCGATGCGAGCCGGCCATCGACGAAGTGCTCGGCAGGCGTCAGGTACGAGATCGACGCGGGCGCTTCGGTCTGTCCGTAGCCGCCCGTCATCACCGGGCCGAACACGTCGATCGCGCGCTTGAGCTTCTCGACCGACATCGGCGCGGCGCCATACAGGAAGTAACGCAGCGACGAGAAATCGACCTTGTCGATGCCCGGGATGTCGAGCAGACGGTAGATCACCGTCGGCGGCAGGAAGAACTCGGTCACGCGATGCTTCACGATCGCGCCGAGCAGCAGCGCGGGATCGGGCTTCGGCAGCACCACCACCGTGCCGCCGCGCGCGGTACACGGCAGCGACATCATGCCGGCGGTGTGCGTCATTGGCGCCGCAGCGAGATTCACCGGGCGCGCGTCGCCGTACGTCATCGCGATCATGAACTGTGCGAAGTACGTCTGCAGCGAACGGTGCGTGTTCATCACGCCCTTCGGCGCGCCGGTCGTGCCGCCCGTGGCCGACAACGCGACGACGTCGTCCATCGCGTATTCGACGGCCGGCAGCGTCGCCGGCTGGCACCCGCTCCAGGTGGCCAGCGACGGCGCCCACGGCAGGTCGGCGTCGAGGCACACCCACAGCCGGATCTTCGGCAGGCTCGGCCGCAGTGCGTCGATCACGGGCGCGAACGCCTGATGGAAGAACAGCACTTCGCAGTCGAACGCATCGAGCGCGTACTGGTTCTCGGCCACCGCGTTGCGCCCGTTCACCGGGATATACGCGAGCCCGGCGCGCCACATCCCGAGCGCGCAGCTCCAGCCGATCACGTCGTTGTCCGCCCACACCGCCGCCTTCGCCTCCTTCGCGAAGCCGGCGGCAAGCAGCCCGTTGGCGATGCGGCACGACAGCTCGCCGATCTCCTGGAACGTGTAGCTGCGTTCGTCCTGGATATAAGCGATGCCGTCGGGATTGAGGCGCCACCCGCGGTCGTAGAAATCGATAATGGCCATGTCACATGTTCCGTTGAGTCTGGTCCGGTAACGCCGCGCCCGTCACAGTTGCGTGACCGTGGCGCGCGCGAGCCCGCGCTGTTCGAGGAAACCGAGCAGGTAGCGATGCCCGAATGCCTTCGAGCCCGACGCGAAACCCGTGCGAGCCACGTCGCCGTCGAGCAGCTTGAGCACGCCGGCGGCATGAATCGCGCCCGTCGAGATGTACGGCGTGATGCCGTGCACGGTCGCACGCACCGACGCGAGCTGGCCGCGGCCGATCGCGACGTCGACGCTGCGCTGGATCGTCGTGCGTTCGCGCGGCGGCATCGTCGGCGTGGTCGAATTGACCGCCTGCTTCAGCACCGCGTCCTGCTGTTCGCGCGGCAGGTGCTTGTACTCGGCTTCCCACTTCTGCCCGAACTGGTGCACCAGCTTCATCACGTTGTTGTCGTAGAAGCCCACGCACGAGATGCAGCTGCGCACACGCGGATCGCGCTCGAAGTAGACGGGCAGCGACGTGCCGCCCCACGGCAGGCAGAACACCGGCTGCATGAGTTCGGGCGTCGCGACGGTGAACGACGCGTCCGGCGCGTGCGGGACGAGCGCCTTCTCCCACAGGTAGCAGGCTTCGTGGCGCGCGCCGTCGAAAATCGTCGCTGCCGAACCGATGCTGACGCCGGCAGTGCCGCGCGGACCGCGCGTCAGCGTGGCCGTCTCCAGCGCATCGATGCCCGGCGTCTCGAGCGCGAGCTCCGCGGCGATCTCGGCAAACGTGTACATATACGCGTTCGACGACGACACCAGCAGGCCGGCCTGCCGGTACTGCTCGCCGAACTGGTCGCGCACGTCGCGGATATACGACTGTTCGCCGGTCGTATCGAGGTGATGGCAGCCGGCCTTCAGTGCAGCCTCGACGCCGACGAGCCCGAAGCTCGAGAACGGCCCGACGGTATTGCACACCACCTTCGCACCGCGAAACGCCTTCACGAGCGCATCGACGGTGTGCTCCGCCTCGATGATTTCGTATTCCGCGGATTCGAGGCGCACGACGCGCTGCGCCATCATTTCCTTCGCGCGGCCCGCGTTGCGTGCGACCGCCGTGAACGGGATGTTCTGGTCGATCAGCCAGTCCATGATCAACATGCCGGTGTAACCGCTTGCGCCATAAACGACGACGGGGTGCTTAGCCATGGTTGTCTCCTGAAACGTAAGTTGTCAAAAATCGGTTGAGTCGAACGTCGGGTACTGCCGCTTCACATCGGGGGCGTTTCTTTATAGAAAACACTAACAATCATAGGTCACTATGCCAAAAATAGACGCGCAGAAAAAGGCAGGGTATTCCCGGCCCTGACTCCCTACGCGCATCATCGGGCCGCACCGCCGGCACTGTCCGGCGACAGGCCGGCCAGGTAGTGCGCAACGGCGCGCGTATCGTCGACCGACAACGTCGCAGCCAATGCATTCATCGCACCCGTCGGGTCGTGCCGCTCGCCCGACCGGAACACCGCGAGCTGCGCTTCCAGGTAAAGCTGCCCCTGGCCCGCGAGACGCGGCGCCTGATCCTTGCCTGTCAGCGCCGCGCCATGACAGGCCTGGCAGCTTCTGGCCTCGACCAGCGCCCTTCCGCGCGTGTCGAGCGCGGCGTCGGCCGCCACGGCTTCGTTGCGCGCCGGCGCCTGCCGCGCGAAATAGGTCGCCAGCGCATCGATCTTCGCGTCGTCGAGTTCGCGCGCGAGCGGCCCCATATACGCGTTGCGGCGCTGGTCGGTCGCGAACGCGCGCAGTTGTGCAGCGATATATGTGGCCGGCTGCCCGGACAGCGATGGATACCACGCGTTCTGCGCCTGGCCATGCACACCGTGGCAGAAGAAGCACGTCTCCTGCGGCTGCGGCCACGCGCCGCCGTTGGCCTTGTCCGCATCACCGATCGCGGTCATCGCCTTCTGGTAACGCATGCCATCGACGAGGTCAGGCCCGTAGTGCACGCCTGCGGCAACCACGCCCGCCACCACAAGCGCGGCGCCGATCATCCAGGTTCGTTTCATTCAGACCTCCCCGCCGCGGCCGGCCAGCTTGCCGAGCGCTTGCAGCGCCGCGCGATGCCCCGAGCGCACGGCGCCGTCCATCGCACCAGGCCAGACATCGGCCGTCTCGGTGCCCGACCAGATCAACCGGCCCGCCTCCGGGCGCAGATACTTGCCCCACTTCGTCCAGAAGCCAGGCGGCAGCGGGTGAATGCACTGCAGCGTCCACGGATCGACGCGGCCCCAGTCGTAGTCGTGAAACTGCGTCGGGTGCAGCGCCTTGTCGCCGAGCGCGCGTGCGAAGATGGCCGACAGCATCTGTTCGGCGGCCTTCGACTCGGCCGGCAACGCGCCCGGCGCGACGAACGCGGCGAGCACGCCGACCGAACCGTCCGGCGGCGAGTTGTCGTACGCCATGAAGACCGGGCCGCCGACCTCGAAGATCTGCCCGTTGTAGCCATCGTCGCGCCAGAACGGCCGCTCGTACACATGCACCGTCTTGCGCATCGGCGCGTTGGCCGGCCAGTTCCGCTGCAGTTGCGCGCGGCCTTCCGGCAGCGGCGGATCGAACACGATCTGGTTGCACAGCGCCGGATTGAGCGCGACGATCACGCGCCGCGCGCGGATCACGCCGCGATCGGTCTGCACGTCGACCAGGTCGCGATCCCAGCCCGAAATCTTGCGCACCGGGCAGGACAGTTGCACCTTCTCGCCGAGCTCTTTCGCCATCCGGAGGCTCAACACCTGCGAGCCGCCGACGAAACGCGTTTCCTGTGCGCCGCCCTTGATCGATTCGAGCTTCGCGTAGTCGCTGTCGGCGCTGTTGATCACCGACAGGTAGTGCAGCAGCCCAAGTTGCGCCGGTGCCCCTCCGAGCGACAGCTTCGCCGCGAGGCCGAGGAAGTAGCCGTCCTCGTAGGTCACGCCCTGCTTGAGCAGCCAGTCGCCGTAGGTCAGTTTGTCGAGTTCCGCCGCGTGCTGCGCGGTCCACGGTTCGCGGGACGGCACGCCGCGCGCGAGCGCGCCGAGCTTCGCGCCGATCGCGTCGTCGCCGCCCGAGCCGCCGTGAAAATCCTGGGCGACGCGCGCGTCGCCGGCCAGCACGACCGTCTTGCCCGCGTAATAAGTCGGGAACGTATCGACGCCGAGCTCGCGCGCAAGATCGGCGATCGCCGTCTGCCCGGGGCCGATCCACTGACCGCCGGCTTCCGACACGACGCCATGCCCGAGGTCGTGGTTGAAGGTCCGGCCGCCGACGCGATCGCGCGCCTCGAGCACGACGAACGACTCGCATCCGGCACGCTTCAGGTCGCGCGCGGCGGTCAACCCGGCAAGCCCGGCACCGATGATGACGACATCGAACACGCCCCGATCGGCGGAGGCCGTAACAGCGCCTTCCGCGAACGACACGTCGCCGGCCGCGAGCGACGCGGCGCCCACTGCCGCGAGGCGCAGTATCTGACGCCGGGTCTTTACGTCCGGCTTGTACTTGCGATTCATTTCAAGTGCTCCATCCTTCCTTGTTTATCTGAAGCTGTTTCGACTCACGGTGCAGCCAGCACGCCGTCCTGCGAAAACAGCACCTGCTTGCCGCGCGTATCGATCAGCGCGGCAGTGAGGGTCGCGCGATCGGCGCGCTGCGCGACGTCGAACGGGCCGCCCGCGACGCGCTGCGCGAACGTCAGCCCATCGAGGCCGACACCGACCAGACCGCCACCCGTCGCGACGAGATCGGTGATCGAGCTATGCGTGCCGACGTTCAGCGCGGCCCACGTCGCGCCGCCGTCGCGGCTTTCAAACAGGCTGCCGAGCAGCCCACCCACCACGATCCTGCCGTCGGGCATCACGACGCCCGTCCACAACGTGCCTTTGCCGCCGGTCGGCAGATAGGCCCAGTTCGCGCCGCCGTCGGACGACTTGAGCACCATCCCTTGCTCGGACACGATGTAGAGCGCGTGCGTGGCGTCGGCGAACACGTGATACAGGTTGCGGTCGGCCTTGCCGCCGCCGGGCGGCTTCGGCAGCGTCGTACGCGCCCACGTCTTGCCGCCGTCATGCGTCTGCAGCAGCAGCGACCACAGCCCGACCGCGATGCCGTCCTGCGCGTTCGTGAACAGCACCGAGAACAGCGGCTGGTCGACCGACGTGTCGAGCCGCTGCGTGACCCACGTGTCGCCGCCGTCGTCGGTCGCCAGAATCGCGCCCCACTGGCCGACGGCCCAGCCGTGCTTCGCATCGGCGAACGACACCGCCGACAGCGTCGCCGACACCGGCACGCGCCGCGCCTGCCGCCAGGATTTGCCGTCATCGTCCGACAACAGCACGATGCCGTGCTCGCCGACCGCGACGATCCGCGATCCGGCGCGCGCTGCGTCGGTCAGCATCATGTGCGTCGGTGCGGTCCACGCATGCGCGGGCTTTGCGGCCCAGGCCGCGACGGTTCCGTCCTGCGGTTGCGCGAAGGCAGCGGCGACGGCGCAGAGCGCGGCACAGGCAACTAGCGTCTTGATCATGGTGAGTCTCTGTAGTGGTGTGCGCGGGCATCAGTGGTTGAACAGATCCGACCAGCCGGCATGCGCTACGCCGAGCACAACGATCGGCGGCCTGCCCGCACCCGGCACCGCCGCCTGCCGTTCGGCGTTGCCGTCGTTCGATGACGGTGCGACGCCCGCTCCGTCGACCGCGGTGTTGCGCACACCGACGCGTCTTGCGTCGTTCGCGAACGCATGAGCCGTCGCGGCCGGGCCCGCGGCCGCTTCACGAAATCGAGGGAAGGCTGCCGCCGCGATGCAAAGTGCGGCGCAAACAGCTAACGTCTTGACCATGATCGAATCTCCGTCAGGATGATCACAAGCTTCAATGGCTGAACAGGCCCGGCGCACGGGCAGGCTTGCGGCGCGGGAAGCAGCGCTCGAGCAGCGAAGCAAGCGCGGGCAATGCGGTCATCGCCATCACCAGGTTCACGATGAACATGAATGCGAGCAGCTTGCCCATGTCGGCCTGGAACTTGAGCGCCGAGAAGCTCCACGTCGCGACGCCGATCGCCAGCGTGATCGCAGTGAAGATCGTCGCGACGCCCACTTCGAGCATCGCGTGCTGCACCGCCTTCACGATGTCCTGCCCGCCCGCGAGATGCACCTGCAGCCGGTTGTAGATGTAGAACGCGTAATCGACGCCGATACCGACGGCCAGCACCATCACCGGCAACGTCGCGACCGTCAGCCCGATCTGCAGCTCTTTCATGAACCAGTAGCCGATGAAGGTCGCGACCGACAGCGGCAGACAGCAGGCGAGCATCGCGCGCCAGTCGCGGTAGGCCAGGAATACGAGGATCAGGATCGCCGCATAGACGTAGAGCATCATCGGCAGTTCGCTCTTTTCAACCTCGTCGTTGGTCGCCGCCAGCACACCCGCATTGCCCGCCGCAAGGCGCACCGTGATGCCCGGGAACGGATGCGACGCGCGATACTGCTTCACGTCGTCGAGGATGCGGTTGATCGTCGTGGCCTTGTGGTCGGTCAGGAACAGATGGACGGCCGTCATCCCGCAGTCGCGGTTCATGTAGCCCTTCACGCGCGACACGTCCACCGACACCGCCCCATAGTTCTCGGGATCGATCGGCACGACGTTCATCTTCGGGTAGTCCTCGTTGTAGCCCTGGTTGTACGCGCGCAGCATCGCCGAGTACGACTGCACCGAGACGACGCCGGGTTCGGTCCGCATCGCGGCGGAGAAGTCGTCTTCGTACAGGCCGACCGCCGGGTTGTCGCAGGCCTTGCCGTTCGATTCGATCGCCACCGTCAGCCAGTCGAGGCCCATGTCGTAGTTGCCGGCGATCGCCGTGGCGTCGCGGTTGAAGCGTGCGTCCGCGCGCAACTCGGGCGCGCCCGGCTGCAGTGTGCCGATCACGCGGTCGCGGCTTTGCCAGGCAGCCAGCGCGAAGATCGCCACCGTCAGCACGACGGCGATGCCCGCGTACTTCGGCTCGGCCACCCGTGCCAGCACGCGCAGCGGCTTCGCGCGTTGCTGCGCACGCTTCAGCGAGTTGTCCGCATAGGTTTTCGTGAAGTTGAAGCAGGACGCGGCCACCGGCAGCAGGATCAGGTTCGTGACGATCTTGTACGCGACGCCAAGCGACGCGGTGATCGCCAGCTCGCGCACCATCGGAATCGGAATCAGCAGCAGCGTGATGAACGACACGAACGCGGTAATCAGCGCGAGCACGCCGGGAATCAGCAGGCCGCTGAAGCTGTGTCGCGCCGCATCGAACGAACTCTGCCCGTGTGCGATCTCGCGGACGATGAAGTTCACCTGCTGCACGCCGTGCGATACCCCGATCGCGAACACGAGGAACGGCACCAGCACCGCGAGCGGATCGAGGCCGAAGCCGAGCAGCTTCAGCGTGCCGAACTGCCACACGAGCGACGTCAGCGAGCACGCGATCAGCAACACCGTGAAGCGCACCGAATGGCAGTACCAGTACACCGCGAGCGTGGTCAGCAGCAACGCGACCGCGCAGAAGCCGAGCACGGCCGTCGCGCCGTCCGCGATATCGCCAATCTGCTTGGCGAAGCCGATGATCTGGATCTCGTAGCCGGCATCCTCGAACGGCTGGCGGATCTTCTGTTCGAGCAAACGGTTGAAGGCGACGTAGTCGAGCACCTTGCCGGCGCTGTCGCGCTCATTCAGCTCGGCGGTGATCATCGCGCTGTCCTCGCCATGCGACACGAGCGTGCCGACATAACCCCCGAGCGTCGTCGCGCGGCGGATCTTCGCGACGCCTTCCGGGGTCAGCTGGTCCGGCGTGATCGTGCCGGGAATGATCGGCTCCGCACGAAAGCCTTCGTTGGTCACCTCGTTGACGAACGCATTCGGCGTCCACAGCGACCGCACGCCGATCCGGTCGACGTTCGGCAGGTAGGTGACCGCCTGCGTGACCTTGTACAGCCGCGTCAGTCCTGCCGGCGTCCAGATCGAGCCCTGCTTTGCCCGCACCACCACCGTGATCCGGTTCGCACCGAGCAGGTCGTTCCGGTATTGCTGGAACGTGCGGATGTACTCGTGCCCGATCGGCATCTGCTTTTCGAAACCGGCATCCATGCGCAGTTGCACGGCGAACACAGCCATCGCAACAGTGAACAACGCGATCGCCACGAGCACGAGCGCGCGATGACCGAAGAAAAGCCTTTCCAGGCGACTGACCAGACGATTGAGCACGACCTTACTCCCTCATGTGTTGCGGCGACGCGCGACGCACGCCGCCCGCGATCCCGCCGTCGTCAGAAATTCCGCGTGACGAACAACCCGACGAAATTCCGGTCCGCGTACGGCTGGCCCACCGTGTTGTGGCCGCCCCAGAACGCAGTGAAGTTGATGCCGGCCTGCCAGTTCGGCGGGTTCTGGTTGAACAGCACGTAGACGTTCACGGACTTCGCACCCTGCATGTAATTCGCGGTGAACGTCGGCGTATAGCCGTACAGGCCGTCGGAGAACGTCACGCCGGGCGTGACCTGCCAGCCGGGAATCAACGAGCCGTCATAGGTCCAGTTGAAATCGATCGTCGCGCCGACCGAACTCGACGTACCCTGCCCCATCCCGATCGGGTAACCTGCCGCCGACCCGTTGTTCAGCCACGGCAGGTAGCCGGTCTGCGGCACCTGCGTGACGGTCTGCCCGTCGATCGTGCGCGTCACGTTCGAGCCGAGGCCCGGGTAGTAGATCCAGGTCAGTTCCCAGGTCAGCGCAGCCGAATCGGCGCCGAGCAGCTTCAGGAACGGATACTCGCTGCGCGTCAGCGCCAGCAGCCCGTTGATGTCGTACTGGAATTTTTTCTTGTCGACCCATTGCTGACAGTCGGTGCCGGCCACGCCGTTCGTGTTCAGGTCGAGCGGGCCGCCTGCGCCGTAGCAGCTCGACAGCGCGACCGCGTCGCGCGGCCGGTACGACAGCTCGGTGCCGATCGCCCAGGGTCCGAGCCCGAAGTTCGCGCTGACGCCGAACAGTTGCCGCCGGCCGAGATACGACCATTGCTCGGTCCCGTTCGCGAGCGACGCGAGCACCGGCGACTTGTCGGTGTAGTTCAGGTAGTAGAACGCGAAGTTCGCGTCGAACGAGCGCGGCGAGTAGTTGAACTTCACGCCGAACTGCGGCCGGTATTTCGCCGGCAGGTTCGTCGTGCTCGGCAGGCCGATGTCGTTGAACGGCGGCCCGGCATACGTGCCGTTCACGAGCCCGTTCTTGATCGCGTTGAGCGTGTCCTGGTTGCCGGCCGCGCCCGGTCCGCCGATTGCGTTGGCGATCGTGCCCGCGCTCGGGCCGGTCACGTTCAGGTTGTTCGTGTTGATCGTGAACGGTTCCGCGCCGCGACCGAAGCCGTTCGTCACCGACCAGTACGACCCGACCGGCGGGTAGCGGTTGCCGTTCCACTGGAACTGGTAATAGGCCTCGGTGCTGAACCCGTGCGACAGGTCTGAAGCGAAGCTCACCATCGGCGCGGGCAGCAGCGCCTGCTTGAGCTGCGAGCCGGGAATCAGCAGCTTCTGCACGTCGATCGAGTTCGTCGCGTTGATCCCGCTTTGCGCGAACATGCTCTCGCCCCAGTTGATCACCTGGTTGCCGAGCCGCACGTGCGCGTTGCGCCCGCCGATCGTGAAATCCTTCTGCGCCCACAGGTCAAGCAGTTGGGCGTTGTACACCACCTGCGCAGCGGCCGTGCTAGACAACGGTGTGCGGTTCGTATTGCCGGCAAGGAAGTCGTACATGCCAGTGCCGCGCACCATGAACTTCAGCCCTTCACTCGGCATCTTCAGCAGCAGCTCGCTGGTCGCGCTGATGTACGTGCTGAACGGCTGGCCTTTCCGGTAGTTCAGGTCGCCGTTGTCCGCGTAGCCCCATTGATTGGTGTTCGCCGCCGCGCCGCAGCCAAATGCATTCGGATCGCCGGTGAGCGAACAGCTCGGGTTCTTGGTCCGGATACCGGCGCCGGCCGTCAAGTTCGTCACCCACGAGCCCTGCAGGTCACCATTGCCCATCGTGAAATCGTAGCCGTAGGCGCTAGACGCCGCAGCACCCGTACCCGCGACCGCGATCCATACCGTAGCATTCCTGATTATCCGTTCCGGTTCCATGATCCGCTCCTCCCCTGTTCAATGCCGGCGCGTCGCGCGCGCCGGTCCTTGTGTTCGTCAGTTGACTCCCGTCAACGCTCGCTTACGGAGCGCAGCGATTCCGCCGAGTAGAAATCGGACTTGAAGCGCGGGTCGTCCGGCTGCTCGAGCCAGCGGATATCCTTGCCCTGACCGATGGACGACGCGTCGAACACGTAGCGGCCGTTGATCATGTCGTACTGCGCGAGCGGCTCGTTGTCGCAGGTGCCGCCGATTTCCCACACGGGAATCGGGTAGCTTTCCCGTACCTTCCACAACTTGCCCTGCGCGTCGTAGTCCTCGCCGACGAGCGCGAGCCAGCTGTCCTCATCGAGATAGAACACCTTCTTCGACGCGACATGACGTGCGCTCGGCTTGAGGGTCGCCTCGACGACCCACACGCGGTGCGTCTCGTAGCGACGGTTCGCGGCAGCAAGGCCGTCGGGTGTCGCGACATCGTGCAGCTTGCTCTTGAACTTGTACATGCCGAACGCGTTGTACGGAACGATCATTTCCTTCTTGCCGACCAGCTTCCAGTTGAATCGGTCGAGCGAGCCGTTGAACATGTTCCCCTCGTCGATCAGGTACTGGTTCTCGAACCCGATCAACGGCGCATCGTGCGTATAAGCCGGCATGCGTCGCACGCGCCGCTGGCCCGGGAAGTAGTAGTAGGTTTCCGAATCCTTGTTGAAGTACTGCCGCTGGACGAAAGCCTGCCCGGCCAGCGCGGCGGGCGAGTTCATCTGGAAGTAGACGGCCATGCTCAGTTGGTCGACGTCCTGCGGTGAGCTCTTGCCGAGTTTCGCGGACGGGAAGTAAAGGGTCTGCGGTCCGACGGCATCGATCCATTCGCTGCTGCCCGGCCGCGGCGAAATGGCCGTGGCGACCTGCGCCCAGTCGACACCTACGCCGCGATAGCGCATCTCGTAGTTCAGGATCGCTTCGACGCCGTTCTTCGGTTGCGGGAACGGCACGCCCGGCAACACGGCCGATGCGAGGTTCTCGCCGGTCGAATCCAGCTTGGCGGCGGTGAGGTTCGCCTTCGAGTTCTGCTCGGCGACGTCCGGCAACTGGCATTCGCGATGGGACGGATAGACATCCATCCTGTAGCCCTTCTTCTGCTTGATCAGTGCGACCTGGCCAGGCGACAGCTTGTCCGCGTACTTGTCAACGTTGGCCGCATCGATCGAATAAAGCGGCTTCTCGTTGCGATGCTTCCAGAAATCGCCGCGCACCTTGCCCCACTCCCAACCTGCATCGGGCGGCTGCTTGCCCGCATAGGCCGGCACCGTGCCGTCCTTGCTCGCGGCACGGTCGGCGCCGGCCGGCGTCAGGTCGTCCGCCGCGACGGCGGTGCCGATCGCGACACATGCTGCTGCCGCGATCGCGGACACAGCCCAGAAACGATGCTTCTTCATCACGGTTCTCCTTCCCACTCCGCCTTCGCTCGCCCGTTGTGGGCGAAACGCGTTTGCTTCGATCGCCTTCGTCAGCCGACGACTGCGTCGCTCCCTGATCGCAGCCGACCGGGTTCCGGCCGGCCGCCTGCCGATCGCATTGCTTTCGGTGATTCGCTTTCATCTTTCATTCAGGACTGCGATTCATGTAGAACGCGAGTCCCTCCGGAAATCCGCCGCTACCGCCGTCAGTCCTTGCCCGAACCTGCTACCGCCACCGCGCGAATCTCGACGCACAGTCCCGGCAACGCCAGCTGCGTGACGCCGACCGCGGTCCACGATGGATAGCGGTTCGGGAAATACGCGTCCTTGACTGCCGCGAAACCCTCGGTCTCGCTCTGCAGATCCGTGTGGAAGGTCGTGAGCTCGACGACGTCGGCGAGACTCGCACCGGCCTCCTCGAGGATCATCTTCAGGCACTCGAACGCGATCCGTGCCTGCGCCTGTACGCCGTCGGCCGGCTTCATCTGCGCGTCGAGGCCGACCTGGCCCGAGACCCAGATCAGGTCGCCCACGCGTGTCGCCGGCGAGAAGTGGTACGCTTCGTACCAGGGCTGGAACGCGGACGGAACAATCGATTGCCGCTTCGGGGTTGCTGTCATGATGAAAGTCTCCCTGCTCAGACTAGTTGACGGAAACACGGCGCGCGGAACGGATCGCCAGCCTTCAGCCCGGCGAGTTCCTCGACGAACAGCACGCCGGCCGGCGTGAAGCCCGAGCGGCTTTCGTCGGGCAGCGGACTGAACACTGCGTCGTCGCCGAAGAAGCGCAGCACGAGCGTATGGCGATCGGGGAACGCCGCATCGACCGCGCCGCCACCGTGCAGCACGCCCGGATGGAGCAGCAGCACGTCGCCCGGCTTGGTTTCCCAGGACAGGATGTCGTACGCATCCGGCGTCGCGCGGCGCTCGGCTTCGATGTTCGGCAGGCGCGGCCACACGTCGCCGCCGTGCAACGGGTCGGTCGGATCCTCGGCGTTCTGGAACGTGGTGCCGTCGTGGCGTACGCCGCGATGCGAGCCGCGCACGATCTCCAGCGCATTGCGCTTCGGCACGCCCTCGAAGCTGATCCACGCATTGCCGAAGTGCATCCCTTGCCACGGCAGGTACGACGTGTCCTGGTGCCACGGCGAACGCGCGCTCTTGCCGCCGCCCTTCATGAACAGCTCTTCCGCGAAGTACCACACGTGCTTCGAGCCCCAAAGATCGGCGAACAACTGCCCGAACGGGAGCGTGCCGACGAGTTCGTCGAGCCGTGCCTTCGCATACGGATTCGCGTTGTCGTTGTGCGACTTGTACTCAGTGCCGTCGAGCAGTGTCGACGCCATCGGGCCTGGGTTCTCCATCCCCCAGTCGAACGCTGCACGGCATTGCGCGAGTTGTTCTTCGTTGAGCACCCCTTCGATAAGTACGGCCCCATTCTCAAAGAAGGCCTTCCGCGTCACTGCATCCATCGTCAATCTCCTGATTCGTCCAACAACCACCGGCGGCGATCCATCACAGCCGGCACCTTTAGTGGAACATGATGACTATGTTAGGTCATCATGACAAAATCACAAAAAAGATAAAGCCGGGGTATTCCCTGTTTCGTCTGCATGATCGAACGCGCATCGCGCGGGCCACCGACCCGTCATGACAATCGGCTTTCGGTATTCATACAAGCTTGCGACGAAGCACGACCGTCACTTCGTAGCAACGTCACCTGCTCACGCAGCCGAACACCGTGTGCGTCAGGAAGCCGACCAGCACCGCGTCGGCCAGCGCGTCGTCGGTGCCCCACGCATCGACCGCACTGCATGACTGCACGCCGTCGCACAACGCGGTCAGGCCGAGCGCCAGCACCTGTGCAGGCAACGGCAGCGACACGCCGGCGCGCACCGCGTAAGCGTCGATGCAGGCGACCGCCAGCGCCTGCCGGTCGCGCAGGAACGCGCCAAACCTCGCACGGAACTGCGGGTCGCGCGCCGCCTGAAGTTGTGCTTCGAGCCACATCAGGCGCGGCGCATGCCGCGCGGTACACCGCCGCCAGTACGCGAGCATCGCGTGCTGCGCACCGTCGGCCGAGTCATGCGTATTGGCAATCCGCTGCAACGCAGCCGCAGCCTCGTCGTGATCGCGCCGCAGCAGTTCGAACAGCATGTCCGTCTTGCTGCGGAAGTTCGAGTAGAACGCGCCGCGTGTATGCCCGGCCGCCACCGCAATGTCTTCAACGCTCGCGGCCACATACCCCTTCTCCGCGAAGATCACGCGTGCGGCACCGATCAGGCGTTCGCGCGTCACGCTCCGTCGCTGCACACGGGTCAGCCGAGGTACGTCCATCGGCATACCCCGTCTCCGGTCAGCCACGATTTTCGAATCTCGATCACGTTTTCAGTACAGCTATTCATTTCGGATACGACAATACGGCCGACCCGGCCTGACTTCGCCCACTCTGTTTCCCCAGCGCGCAATACGCGTAATAGAGAACGACCGTGAAGTACGACCACGTGAGCAATGCGAGGACGTAGAAGTTGAACACGACGTTGGTTTCCTCGCCCGGTATCTTGTAGAAGTCGTAGATGCATGCGATCGCGAGCGAAGCGACAAGCGCGACCGCCGTCGTCAGCGCATGGAACGCGTGACCGGCGCGCAGCAGCCGCATCACGAAGCCGACGAGATAGATCGAGAGCAACGTCCACATCGTCACGTAGAAATACGGCAGCACGTGTTGAAGGAAGCCGGCCGTAACCAGCACGACCGTGCCTGCGGCGGCGAGTACGAACAGCAACACGTCCTGCCGCACCGACGGCCGGTAGCCGTGAGTGACAGCCATCAGCCCCGCGACCGCAATGACCGGCATCCCGAACCCTCGCGAGAATGCATCGAGAAAGTGCGAGATGCCGTACGACACCGGGGATTCCGTCGCGAAAAAGATCAGGGCGTTGGTTGCGGAGATCGTGACGATCCACCACTCGAAGCCGAGCAGGAAATTGCGCTTGCGGACGAACTTCAAACCGTAAACGCCCGTCGTCATCGCAAGCGTCGCACTGGAAAGACAAAGGACAAGTGATCTGTGATCCATGATGAGAACTCCCGAGGTCGATTGCGTTCGATGATTCACTGTTTGCGTGGGCTGGCGCTCGCGAGATACGTCGCGACCGCCGCACGATCGGCCACCGACATCCCTCTCGCAACGCGCTGCATCGTGCCCGTCGCCTCGCTGCGCGAGCCGTTCGCGAACGCGTCGAGCTGCGCGAGCAGGTAGTCATAGCCCTGCCCGGCGAGACGCGGAAACTGTGCCTGCCCCGTCAGCCGCGCGCCGTGGCAGGCAGCACACGCGCCGCCCGTCACCAGCTGCTCGCCTTTCGTGCGCAGCCGCGCGTCCGGTTTGAAATAGCGGTTATCCTCCGGCGCCTGCTTCGCATAGTATTCGGCCAGACGAGCGATCTCGGTTTCGCTCATCGTCATCGCAAGCGGACCCATCGTCGGGTTCGCGCGTTGCCCGCTCGCGAAAGCGCGAAGCTGTCCGGTGACGTATTGGGTCGGCTGGCCGGCGAGGCTCGGATACGCCTGGCTGAGTGACGTACCCTTCACGCCGTGGCAGTTCATGCACGCGTCGGTCACACGCGGCCACGGGCCGCCGTCGGCCTCGTCGGCTTGTGCCGCCGTATCGATATGGTTCTGCAGTCGGTAAAAGCCGAGCAGCGTCGGCCCATAGAACGCCAGCAGCGCACCGATCACCACGAGCGCCGCGAGCAGCAGTATGCGTTTCTTCATCTTCGCTCTCCTAAGCACGACGCAACGCATTGAGCGCCTGAAGCGCGCTTTGGTGACCCGATCGAACGGCGCCGTCCATGTAGCCGGCCCAGATGTTCGCGGTCTCGGTACCCGACCAGATCAGGTTGCCGCACGGCGCGCGCAGTGCTTCGCCGTGCGCGCTCCAGAAGCCGGGCGGGATCGCCGATATGCACGTGAGCGTCCACGGGTCGGCCAGCCCCCAGTCGCGGTCGTGGTACGACACCGGCGCGCGCGCGTCGTCGCCCCACGCCTGCGCGTACAGATCCATGAGCATCTGCTTCGCGGCCTGCGGGTCCGACGGCACCAGCGCATTCCGGACGAACGCGTTGATCACGCCGATCTCGCCGCCCGGCGGCGAATTGTCGTAAGCCCAGAAGATCGGCCCGTCGGTCTGGAAGAGGTGGCCGTTCAATCCCTTATCGCGCCAGAACGGGCGGCGGTAGACCATCGCCGTCTTGCGCGCCGGCGAATGGGCCGGCCACGCGCGCTGCAGCGCGTTGCGCCCTTCGGGCAGCGGCGGGTCGAACTGCACCTGGTGGCACAGCGCCGGGTGGAGCGCCATCACGACCTTCTTCGCGCGCACCGTGCCGCGATCGGTCTGCAACGTGACGACGTCGCGATCCCAGCCGACGATCCGGCGCACCGGCGACGAAAGCCGCACCTTGTCGCCCAGTTGCTGCGCCATCCGGGTGCTGAGAATCTGCGAGCCGCCGACGAAACGCGTTTCCTGCGCGCTGTGCCTGATCGAGTCGAGCTGTGAGTAATCGCAGTCGGCGGAATTGATCATCGACAGAAAGTGCAGCAGCCCCATCTTTGCCGGCGCGACGCCGCCCGACAGCGAGATCGACGAGTTCCAACCCATCCGGTCTTCCGGTTTGATGCCCTGCGTCGCGAGCCAGTCGCCGACCGACAGCCGGTCGAGCTCACCGGCCTTCGGCGACGTCCACGGCGCACCGGACGGCACGTCGCGCGACAACTTGCTCAGCTTCGCCGCGACGGTTTCGTCGGTGCCGAACGTGCCCTGCAGGTCGATCTCCGCGCGCCCGTCGCCACCGAGAATGACCGTCTTGCCCGCGTAATAGCTCGGGAACGTGCCAACTTCCAACTCGCGGGCGAGATCGGCGACGGCCGTCTGGCCCGGGCCGATCCACTGGCCACCGACCTCGGTCACATACCCGCCGCCCACGTCGTAGTTCAGCGTGCGGCCGCCCACTCGATCGCGCGCCTCGAGCACGACGAACGATTCGCAGCCCGCGTAGCGCAGGTCCCGCGCGGCCGTCAGGCCGGCCAGCCCGGCGCCGACGATTGCAACGTCGAGCACGCCTGCGTCATGGCCGACGGCCGGCGCCGCATCGGCCTTCGCCCGTGCGGCGCCGAGTGCCAGCCCGCCCGCCGCGACCGACGCGCCCGCGACCTTGAGCCACTGCCTGCGCTGCAGGTCGGCCGCTCCGCTGATGGATGACTTCCTGGACATGATGTGTAGGTACCGCCTGCAAATGGCGCGAGCGGCGGCCGCCCCGGCGGCACGCGACCATCACTCGCGCGGAATTTGACGACTGGATGCGAGCGCGCTCCGCTTTACCTGCCGCCGGGGCACGCACCTCGAATCAGGTAGGTGATCCCGTTCGCATTCCTGCCTGTAAACGTGCCGAATTTCCTTGTGTCGATATGGATTTTCCGGCGCCCTTAATTAGTAAATATTGCAAAAGATAGGTCATCATACATACTTTCTGGCAGAAAAAAAAAGACAGGGTATTCCCCTGTCACGCAGCACCTGGCGGTGATTCCGAAAGGCCGTGGTAAGCAAAGTATCGCAACTCCGACCCACAAGTTGCCATTTCGTGTGTGAGGGTCGACCCGGATTCATGAGTACGCGACGCTTCGGATACTGACAAACATGCTCAGCGACCGAATTACGCTGCTCGGCGACGCAGCCTCCAGCCTCTTCACCGTCGCGCTTGTAGCGAACAGCCTGGCTCCAACTTAGTCGTTGTCCGACAAGTCAACGTACCGGTAGCCGAAGCGCGGCACTTCCGGAGCGGCCGCAATCAGTCGCTCGCCCAGGCTCCGATCCTTCTCCGGTTGCTTGAGCGTATAGGTTGCCACCCGGCGACTCAGCCCCAGGTAGCAACATGCCTTGCGTTGCGAGAGCCCCGCCGAGTCAGGACTTCCGGCGCTTCGCGCCGGCCCGTCGGGGTGCTCATTTTTTTCGGCTGAATTCCTTCAGGCCGTCGATCACCAGCATCTGCTCGGCGATCAGGCGCTTGAGCCGATCGTTTTCCGATTCCAGTTCCTTAAGCCGACGCGCGTCAGCCACGTCCATCCCGCCGAACTTGTTGCGCCAACGATAGAACGTCTGTTCCGAGATGTTGTGGCGCTTGCACAGATCCTTCACCGGCTCGTCCCGGCTCTCGGCCTCGCGCAAGATCCGGATGATCCGCTCGTCGGTAAATCGCTTCTTCATCGAGTTCTCCTTGCCTCTAGGACAAAAGAGAACTCACTTGCCAAATGGCTACAAGAAACGCCTCAGGTCAGAAGTACTTAGCGCCAGCGTTGCGCGGTGTTGACTCGCGCGCCCACTCACACCCACGCAACGGATAAGAATTAAATTTAAATCACCTCAAATCACTGATTTAAATTTCAAAACACCTACTTAAATTCTATTCTTTAAATATTTTTCTTGAAATTCGAAAAATATTTTCTACCCTCCTCAAAGGAAATTTACCCGAGGTTGCAATGAGTCCGTTCTCTGTTGCATTGCGGCAGTTGCGCGCAGAGTATGACGTTGCTCAGGGACCGCTGGCCGATCGCCTCGGCCTGCGCCAATCCTACATCTCCCAACTGGAGCGTGGGGCAAAACTACCCAAGGACAAGGACCTAGTCAGAAAAATCGTCCAGGCCCTACACCTTCACCCCCAAGAAGAAGCTTCGATGTGGCAAGCATTCCAAGCGTCTCGCAAGTTCGACTTCCCTCCCTCGGACGCGCCCGCAGCCGCCTACAGGTATTTTGCGAAACTTTCGGACGCACTCCCAAGACTAGCTGCGTCGGTATTGGCGACGACGACGCATCGTCCCCAATGCCACAACCGGTGCCGATCAGGCAATGGGCTGATCGCGGCATATAGGAAGGCCATTGCTTCCTCAGGATCGTCAGCCTGCAGAGACAAAAGCTTAGGGGGTTCTCGCAACCATTTGAGTACTACGGCTTGATCTTCGTCCCGACTAGTTAGAAGCACATCCGGGTTAAAGGGTATCGCGGTGGCTCCGGTCCATTCCGACCAAACCTCTTCAAGGTTTCGCAATCCAGCTGGTCTGCAGCCAATTTTAACTGCTAACCATTGTGCAACAGCAGGACACATTTCCAACCAATGTACTAGGTCGTCACCATCGATCGCGATGATGTCTCGCCACGGTCCATGCGCTTTCTGCTGAGCTATCAATCACCTAAGTGTCGGGGATTGCAGCCATGCCTCGGGTGCCGACAAACCTACGTCAGCGCATTCTCGATGTGCGGATCGATTGGTGGGGCGCGGAAAACCAATACCCAAGGGGATCTCGAACCAAAGTTGCCTTTTCCCGCCGTCTGGTACTAAAGATGCCCCACCTCTGCACGACCGGCACTAAAGTTACGCAGACTATGCGGAGATTAAACAGGGTCCAGCGCCGTTCATGAATGGGCATGTCGCTCGTCCCAATCGCCGCCCTCGTCCGTCAATGCGAATCGTCCGCCAGAAACGCCGCCAGCACATCGTCGAACGCCCGCCATTCCGCTCTCGCCTGTCCGAGCCCTGCTGATTTGATACGCTGTTCGAGCGCCCCACATTGCTGCCCGAGATCACGTTGCTGAAAGATGCCCAGCGCGCCCTTTAACGAATGCAGCTCCGCCAGCATCGCCCGCTCGTCGCCGCGCGCCAAGGCAGCCTTCAGCACCTCGCGCGATTTCGCGAACGACTCGCGGAACGTGGCGACGAGTGCCGGCGACATTGGATGACCGCCGACCAATGCGCCGTCACCGTCATCGCTGGCCCCATGTTCAACTCCGTCCATTGCTAGCGACAGCACGCGCGCCAGACCGTCGAGTGACAGCGGTTTCGACGCCACGGCATGCACGCCGAGCTCAGCGCAACGCTGCCGCTCGTCGACCGTCGCGTCAGCAGTCACCGCGACGATCGGCGTGTTCGGCCAGCGCGCGCGCATAATCCGTGCGAGTACATAGCCATCCATGCGGGGCATGTTGAGGTCGGTTAGCACGAGGTCGAAGGTTTCATCCGACAGCGCCTGCAGCGCGTCGACACCGTCCGTCACAAGCCGGGCCTTACAGCCAAGCAAGGTCAATTGCTCGTCGAGCAGGTGACGGTTGACCTCATTGTCTTCCGCGACGAGGATGCGCAATCCGAGCCGTTGCGCCGGTGCGTCATCGCAGTTCGCGGTACCAGTCGCGTGCGCGCCGTCGATCACAGCGAGCGGCTTGCCGTTTAGCAGATGTTCGAGCGCGGTGCGCAATCCCGCCGGCGAATAGCACGACACGGACAGCACGCGGCCTACACGCACCGGCTGCAACGGGCCGCTGAAACTGCAAATGACGACCGCGGCACTGTCCTCGACGACCCGGTTCTCGCTCTCCGCCGACCAACTGCCGCGATCGCCGCAAATGATCAGCGCGCCCGCGCCCCCTTCAGCCATCTCATCGGGATGACGAACCGCTTCGACCACGGCACCCCACACCTCGATCACCGGTACCGCATACGCGTGCCATTCGTCGGCGGCAGCCAGCAGCGTCACACGCTGTCCTGCAAAAATTCGCGCATCAGGTACGACAGGCACGCCGGTGCGATCGAGTGGCACGCGCACCGTAAAGCGACTTCCGTTGCCGGCTTCGCCTTCAAACCCGATCGTGCCGTTCATACCAACGACAAGGCGCTGGCACAGCGCAAGGCCAAGGCCCGTTCCACCGAATCGTCGTGAAATCGACGAATCGGCCTGCGTGAACGCGTTGAACAATCTTTCACGCTGCGCCGCATCGATACCGATACCGGTATCCGACACGCTCATGACCAACGTGCCGCCCACTCGCGCATCACCAGATGGTGCTTCATATCCGACGGCGAGCGTTACCTTGCCTTCGACTGTGAACTTGATCGCGTTCGACAGCAGATTCTGCACGACCTGCGCAAGTCGAGCCGGGTCGCCCCGCATCGGCTGGTCGATCGAGATCCCGAACGTGCCATACAGCGCAATGCCCTTCGCCTCGGCGACCGGTGCGAACATTGCCAGCGCGCGCGTCATCACGTCAGTGGGGGCGAACTTTGTCTGTTCGAATTGCATCGCACCCGCCTCGATCTTCGAGAAATCGAGCACATCCTGAATGATGGCGAGCAGGCCATTCGACGACGCGCGGATCGTGCGCAGGCGGTCCCGCTGCAGCGCATTCATCGGCGAATGCGCGAGCAGCTCGAGATTACCGAGGATCGCATTCAGCGGGGTACGGATTTCATGGCTCATCGCAGCTAGAAACGTGGACTTCGCGGCGTTCGCTTGGTCGGCTGCAAGCTTCGCGTCACGCAGCTGCTGCGCGAGCCGCTGGCTCGTGGTCACGTCGACAAATGCCGTCACCAATACATCCTCGCCAAGGTAGCGGCCCAGCGCGAAGCGGGCCTGCAATGCAATCTCGTCACCATCGCGGGTGGGAAGCGAGACGTCCTCCTGGAACACCTGCGCATCCGGTGCGGCAGGTTGCCGCGACCGGATTCGTGCGTAGCGTGTCGTCAGCTCAGTGAGCAGGCGCGGCGTGCCGCCATCGACCAGCTCCGTTAGCGTCGCCAGCGACGAGCCGCCGTACAGCAACTCACCGCTGCCGGTCGATACAAGACCAATGCCGACCGGCACCGTCTCGATGACGGTACGGCTCAAGCGCTCGCTCTCGAACACCTGCTCGGAACGGGCGTACATCGGAAGAAATACGCGGCGATTCAACAGATAGAGCAAAAACCAGATCGCCACGAGCACCGATGCAAGCACGATCGCCGCCGCCAGCCCCTTGCCACAGACCGCCGCTGCGATGTCCCGCCACGAATACGTGTAGATCAGTGTGTACCCCGTCCCGCACAGTCGCTGCGAAATAATCATACGATTGCCGTAGTACTGTTCGCCCGGCTCAACCGCGTCGACCGAATGCGTACGCCTCCAGCGAGTCACGAGTTCCCGCAGTGGGTTGCCGGGCCCGAAATGCGCAGCTGTAGCAAGGATCTCACCGGCATCATCGACGATTGCGAACACGCCTCCATATCCACCGCTCGCGACCGGCCAGATCAAATCATCCGGATCGACTTCGTCGACGAGAACAGCAACCGCACGGTCGTTCAGCATCACAGGCGCGGCGAGCCGAAGCTTGCGGGCGCCATCCGGTAGCAAGTACAGACTCGACGACCAGTGCACGTTTTTTGGTCCGCACGATGCGTGCGCGCTCGTCTCGTCCGCCAAATGCACGGCGCCGTTCGCAAGTTCGTTTATAAAGGCGGCACGCCCAGTGTCGTCTTTCAGGCGTTCGGGATAAAAAATCGCAGACGACGGCAGGATCGAAACGATCCGCCTATCAGGACTGAAGAAGAACTGTGTCACCTGCCGCCCAAGCACTTTCGAAGTCGCAACGTTTGCTCGCCCGATCTGCGAGGCGAACTGAAGATATCGTTCGATCGTCGCATCATCGAGCGAAACGCCCGGCGCGCCGGCAATAGCTAGTTCCAAGCTTTCGGTCGGGAATGGCTTCCAGTAGAGCAGATTAGAGTTTGTCCGAAAGCGTTCGATCAGGCTACGCGGAATCGCGCGTTCGTCGTCCCACGACAATTCGGCGCGAACCAGACCGTTCAGGAACGAATGCTCGTTCTCAACGATACGCCCCCGTACCAGACGATGCGCGACGGTAAACATCTGGCGCTGATCTGACACATAGGTCCGAACCAGCACTACCACCTCGGCAAGCAACGCGATCAGGATTCCCAGGACTGCCGCCCAGCGTGCGCCGGCCATCAACAGCCGATGGTAGCGGCGCAGTTCGTCCAGCGTCTGACTGAGAACAGGCATAGGTATTCAGGGAGAGCGTTGTTCAGGTAAACGAAGTGTATCGCTAACGCTCGATGCCGACGAATGGCGACCCGACAACGCATGCATTCAGGTGCATCGACTCGGTTAAACTAGCGGTCTTATTCCATCAATGCCCCAGGATCCGCTGCCCGCGGCCACGCCCCCATGAAAATCCGCCTGATTCTGTCGGACGATCACCCAACGGTCCTGTCCGGCGTTCGTCATGAACTGGAGCGCGCCCCGACGATCGAGATCGTCGGAACAGCCACCCGCACCGACGAACTCATTGCACTTCTGCCTCGAACACCCTGCGATGTGTTGCTCACAGATTACGCAATGCCAGGGGGTGCGTTTGTCGACGGGCTTCCGCTGCTGCAATACCTGCGACGTACGTGGCCAGAGTTCAAGATCATCGTGCTGACAACTATCGACAATCCCGCCGTGCTGCAAGAAATAGCCAAAAGCGGCGTGCGCGGCGTGCTCAGCAAACTCGACGACGTAAATCATCTGATCGCCGCTGTTCATGCGGTGTATGCGGGTGCGACTTACTTTTCTCCAAGCGTGGTCGAGAGAACGCGCTCTCCTGCGCTAGTACCTCGTGCAACGCAGCCATTGACGCCTCGCGAGGCCGAAGTCATTCGCCTGTATACATCCGGCATGTCGATTGGCGAGATCGCCTCGCAACTGAATCGCGCAAAGCAGACGGTCAGCGCGCAAAAGGTTCGGGCGATGAAAAAGCTCGGTATCACGCGTGACGCGGATCTGTTTCAGTATGCTTATGAAACGGGATTGACCGCGACCGCGCAGGAGTACAGTCGCTGACGGCTTTCGGAATCGTCGGTCCGACTGCGCCCAGGCATCGTCCTTCGATGCGTTCTATCGTTCGAGATACTGAACACCCCCTCGAACATTCTGAGCGTGACATACATAGGACATGTCCTACTTAATAATCCGAAAAATCGGACACGTCAGCCACACTTGACCCTATCACCTCGCTACATTCTGAGAAGTCAAATCAGAATTCAGATGCGAGGAAGGTTCCCATGCTGGCCAACACTACAATCAATGTTGTCATTGCTGACGATCATCCGGCGATCGTCGCTGGTATCAAATCTGCATTACGCGAACTCAGGTCGATCCATATCGTCGGCGTTGCCTACAATTCCACCGAGATCGTCGAATTGCTGTCGCAACATCCATGTAACCTGTTGCTCACCGATTTCGCGATGCCGGACGGTAAATTCAATGATGGTCTCTCCATGCTGACGTATCTGCGTGCTCACTTCCCCGATCTACCGATCATTGTCTTCACCGGACTCGACGGCGTGAACCTGACCAACAAGCTTCTCAAGCTCGGAGTCAACGCGATCGTCAATAAAGCCGACGATATTGGGCATCTTATTTCGGCGATCTACACGATACTTTCCAACGCTGTCTATCTGTCGCCCAGCGTGACACACGCGGAGCCCGAACGGCGGAGCGGTCGCAAACACCTCGACCTCACGAAGAGCGAAACCGAGGTGTTGCGGCTCTATGTATCTGGCATGTCGGTCAGCGACATCGCTGCCCACCTCAATCGGACGAAGCAAACGATCAGTGCGCAAAAGATCAAGGCAATGCAAAAACTTGGCGTCAAGCGCGACGCTGATCTGTACAAAATCGTTTATGAGTCGCAGTGGGGCATGTCGGCAATACTCCGAGCCTGATGGCTTCTCCACCAACGGGGCTTTTAACTTTGGTATCCGCAGAAAAGCATAAGCGCGACGTGAAATTTTCCACGATAATTTCCGAACTGCTTTTAAACGTAATGGAATACGGGGGATTCGAGTGTCGATGACGCAGGTCTTCAGATCAACGCAACTTGAATACCCGATGAGAATACAAATCGCCCCCAAACTATTGTTCACAACTTATAGTGAATTGACCGGTGTAGCCCCACTACAAGCGGGATAGCCAGGAACTGCCACAACACGCCCCTGCACCGGAATCGGGACACCGGGATAGACGTTAAAATCATCGAGCTTCTGACCGTCTGCTTTGGCCCCCTCCACCCGATAGTGGACATTTCCCGTTGCCGTCAAGAGCGCGCCGGACCCCTCGCACGAAACAGTGAGTTCCCTACGAGGTTTCGCCGGCAGTTGCCGAACGATCCCGCTGAAAGCGAGGTTGGCGACCACGCTGGCCGCTGGTCTAGTACGACCGCCATCGAGCACCTTGACCACCGGTTTCACGTCGAGTCGGTAGACGATCTCCGTCTCGATCGGATGTAAAGCCTTGAGCACGAGCGTCTTCGTCTGCCCAGGTGCCAGGCTCATCCTGAACGGATAAGCATAAAGTGACGGCTGCGCGATCTCACCAATCGGCTCGAGACGCTCCCGGTCCAAGGGTACGCCGGGGTTCAGCAGGCGCGACAACGAGATCTTGACGTATTCGTTGCGATCGCCGTTGTTGATCACCTCGACCGAGGTGACCTCGCCCCGCACCGCTACCTCCTTTGGCACTATGTCGATTGCCGCGATTGCCGATACGGGTATAGCAAGGGCGGCCACACAAGACATGCGCAACAGCGTAAATAACATGCGTTCCATGCCGAAATATCCTCAAATGGTTTCCCACGCCGACGCGTTCGGTGGTAACTCTGTTCACGCAGTGGGCGCTGGACGAAGCACCGGTAGTCAAGGCGCCGTGATCACCGGCTCGAACGTTATCGACAGCACGCCACTGTACGTGCCGGTCGTGCTCTTGAAGTCGCCCGCGGGAGGATAGGCCGAGATGTCGAGGTTGTAATACCCGACCGAATCTACTCCCTCGACCGGCGCCGACGGATTCTGGAATTCCGTAGACAATCCGACCTGCAGCGGCCGGGATACGCCGCCTTCGATACCCAGCCTGACCGTCGGCGTGCGAAACGCCAACTCGGGAGTCGATTGATGCGTGATCGTCAGCGGTGAATCCAGGTAAACCTGGAAGGTTCCGCTGCTCGACACGATCTTCAACCGTGCCTGCACCTCGTAGGGCGTCTCCCAGCCGCCAAGTTGCTGCATCTCCAGCCCTTGATCGAACCACCCACCCGCATCATTCGTGACGAACAAGTTGTTGGGGCGTGTCACATGGGCAGTGACCGCGCTCTTCATCTTGCCAGTCAGTATCACTCTCTGTGCGTGCGCAACAATTGGTAGCATCAGGATGACACACAGCCATTTCCTCATGGTTTGCTTTCGCATGCCCGTTCCTAGGGTTTGACCACTACGGTGAATACAAGCACGTCAATGTAATCGCCCTCTTTCACCTTGGCATCGACGCTGGTCTTAAATGTCGGTACAAAGCACGTCTTTCCTGAACTATCAAACGACAGCCCAGCATTTGAGGCGTTTGGAAGAGACAGCGTCGATGTGCCGCTGTCCAGTGTTACGCTATACGGGATTACCTGCGTCGCCTCGGACACGTTCTTGAGCAAGTACCGGTTAGCGACGATACCGTTGGCGTTGCTCGCGTCAATGACAAACTTCTTGCCTTTGACCGCTCGCCCGGAGTAGGTGAAGCAAAGCTGATTCGATATCTCGGGGAATGTTTTTTCCGACTCCCCTCGCGATAACTCGCCAAGACTCCAGTCCGGCGCCGTCATGTCTACTGCGATATCCAGCGGCGTGGGGAGATCCGGGTTTGCGACTATGCTGCATGCCCCCCGAGACTCTCCGACACGAATATATGCCATACCTGATTTTTCGTAATAATCACCAGGATTACCACCACCATACTGGGCAGCCAAAATACCAATTGCGGGCCAATCGGCAATTTTTTTATTTGATATTCTCACACTTACTGTCGCGACCAAGGGTTCCTTCGTACCCCACCAATTTGGAGACTTGCCACCGTAGTAGCCGGTTCCACGGAGAGGAAAGCCGCTGCCGGTAAGCCAGGCACGCATACCATTGAATATAACGTCGGAAATGACAGGCTGACCTTCTTCAGAGAAAGCACCATTTTCATTATAAGTGTATACAAGTACAGCTCGCGTTCGCATGTGAGTTTCCCCGGCGCTAGGAAGCTCCCTTTTATAATCTATCGAGACAGTGAAATTGCTCGTTCCATCTCCATTGTCCATCCATGAGCATCCACCATATCCATTAACAAGGCTTGCGGGCTCCATCCGGGGCGCCACCCCAGCACTCGCGCATTTGCATGCTAAAAGAATAACCCACATCGCCAATCGATACCGCTTATCACATTGAATTCCAAAAAGCAAAGTTCTTTCACTCCTTGATGCCGCACTAGGCGATGCCAATAAACATCTAAAAAAGTAATTTCCTGCGCCGCGGCATCGAAAATCATGGGGATGATCCGCCATCCAAACGGAAAGCGTTATCGCCCTCGCCCATTCCTCTGGTAAATAACGACGCCATAGCCAATACTGACGAATAACGGCGCCGCCGTGCCCTCCACGTGATTCGCGTCGACGGCGACGCGCTCCCTTGGCCTGAAGGTCACCCGCCATACCTCACTCTGTCTCGGCACCGAAATCTCCTTGAGCGACATCCGGTAGCGCTGCCCTGGCGCGAGCACCAGCCGCCGGGGCAGAACCAGCAGCGCCGGCCGCTCAATCACCTCGACCGGCACCCGCTGCTCCGGAACTTGTCCCGGATTGATCACCCGCTGCTGGCTGATGTCGAGATACAGCGGCGTGTCGCCGACGTTCTCGGCCCACAGTTCGCTCGCGGGCTCGTCCGGCGACAGCGTCAATTCGGTGTGCGACAATTTCAGAATTCCCGCCGCATGACTGCTGAAGCAGCACAGCACCGTTAGTGCGCCCAACGTCCAACTCACGCGCTTCATCACGGACACGTCAGCGTCTTCGTCATATCGTCTACACGCAACGTCATGCTACGCGTCGAAAAATGCCGTGGCGTGCCGGGAAACACCGCCAGCGTCTGCGCGGGTTTCGTCTTGTCGTAGACCACGTCGGTGAGGACCTGTCGAATGTTCCCCGTATTTTCCAGCGTCAATCCGCCGTCCTCGCAGCGATACGTCCAGCCCGCGCGTTGCCTGCCCGGCGCAGGCATGTGTCGGACCAGCACCCCATAACCGATCGCGACCGACATGGGAGCGGTAATCTTGTCCTGCGGCGCGCTGTCGACCTTCAGCGACCTGACCGGCACGACATACAGCCGATAGAGCTCCTCTTTTCCGGGCTCCATCAGCGACTTCAGCACAATCGAACGGGTCTGGCCTGGCCCCAGCGTCAGCTTGTCCGGGCTTGCGAGCACCCCGGGATGCTCGAGTTCACCCAATGCGACTTTTTTTTCCGGAGTTTGGCCGGGATTGGTGACCTTCTGTACGGAGATATTGAGATAAAGCGGCTCGTCTCCTCTATTTTTCACGGTCACCTTTTGCTCGTGAGTATTGAACACCTTCGTTGTGGCCGGCAGCACCATCAGCTCGCCCTCCGCATTGACGGCTTGACTCGCGCCCAACAGCGCCCCGCACAACATGAAAGTCGCGATTGTCCATTTTGTTTGCATCATTTTCTTCATGATTGTTAGTACCTTTCAGTCACAGCGGTAGTAGCTGCCTTGAGCCTGTTTGAGGTTGCATAGACGGTGCTGTCCGTCATGCTCGACAGTGATCGACGACAGCAGCTTCTTGCTGACGACCGAAAACAGCCCGTTCGGATAGACCGTATCGCCGGTTTCGACAATCTTCCCACTGAGTGGCTTACCGCCAGCATCGGTCAGGAACCCGCTGTAAATCATGTTGATGTCGACACGCGCCTTCGCCGAGTAGACCTGCCCTGGATGCGCGCGCACGATGTTGGCGGGAACCTCGATATTCATGTCGAGATCCTGACTATTGCTAAAAACACGTGCGAACGATACATCGCGGTAGGCATTCAGAGGAACGGCGTAGGTGCTGTTACCGGCTACTGGACTGCCTTCCACAGTGAATCCATATCTCATGCCGCCCATCGCCGGTGTGGTCAACAGCATGGCGCTGCCACTAGAGCTATAGCGGCCGAGCGCGACGCCATCCTTGCTCGCTGCCACCATGCCTCGATAATTGAAGTCAATGTTGGTGACCGTACCTGAGCGGCCAACGTTCAGCGATGCATCACCGCGCGTGCCAGAACGGCTGCCGTAAACACTGACTCCATAATCGTTGCGCACGCGGTTGGCGTTCAACCCGATCGACGAGGTACCAAAACTGTCCTGCCAATCCTTACGCACGTCGGCGCTCAACTGTGTCTGCCCGGCTGAGTGCGCGGCACCGAAGTTCGCCTGCACTTTCTCCAGCGCCATGGTCATGTTGAAGTACACGCCATAGCCACTGCTTCCCTGCGAGAAGCCTCCCTTCTGCACGCCCAGCGCGAACGTGGCCCACAGGCCATTCGGGCGATAGTTCCAGCGCACCTCGGCCTGATGGGAACGACCGAAGTTCGATTGCTGGTAGTTGTAGCCGAAAGTCGCTTTGCGAATGCTCCGGCTGTACGATGCCGCCGTGCTTGGTTGGCCTCGATAGAGGCGCGACACATTCGTGTTCTGGTAGCGACTCACCGACAGCGCTCCGAACGTCGCGTGCGCCAGCGCAAGATTCACATAGGCGCCCGCGCTGTATTCGCCGCCCAGGATACCCAGTGTCGGCGTGACCTCGACTCCTGCCATTTGCGTGGGCCGAGTGACGTTCGCTTCAGCGGCCCACCTGCCGCCCTGCCCGGCCAGTATCGACGTGTTCAGATAGAACAACCGCAGGTTCCGGCTTAGAGCGGCCTCAAGCAGATACCCGCCACCGTACATCTCCTTACCAGCTGTCACATGCCACGCATTGCCACTGGCCAGCCCGAAATTGAGGTTATTGATCTCACGCGTTTCGCTACTGACAACGTTCCCACTTCGATCGACGAGCCGCACTTCAATCGTGTAGTAGCCACCCGGGAGATCGGCGAAACTGATCTCGTTGCGGCCAATCACGGCCGGGCGTTTCGTCACAAGGCGCCCGCCACGATAGAGTTCGTAGTTTCCATCCACTATCGCGTACAGGATCAGCGACCCAGTATGGCTGCCAGCTTGCAAATGCGACTGACTGCCCAGGGTCACGAACTGATCGAAACTCGGCGAAAGTAGCGTGCTGACTGAACCAGACGAATAATCGATGCTGTTCTGTCGGCCGGCGCGGACATACGTGTTCGCAAAGTTCTTCTGCAGATAGTACGACGACACCCCGTGCGCGCTGCCGCGATATTGACGAGACCGGGTGTGACCTGCATACCAACTCACGTAACCAAAGCTCTGCGACGGCAAGCCGACCCAGGTACTGCCGTTGACGTTTACCGCGCGATAACCGTCCGAGGAAGCACGCAAATCCACGGCTTGGTTGTTAACCATACCCAGGCTCGTCGGCGGCGCAATATAATCCTCACGCGAATCTCGAATCGAGATCGATCGCTTAAGTTTGTCGACACTCACGAAATAACCGTCGATCTCGACATCGCAGCCGTTTCGGCAGCGCTTATAGTCCAGTTGCGAAACGATACGCTTCAGAGTCGCTACATCTTCTGCCGAGACGCCATTTTTCTGATACTTTTCTTCATCAAACGTGAGTCCACCGGTCGCAGGCAAGTAACTGACAAAACTCGGAAGGGTTCCGCCATTGAAGGTGGCAACATAGCTTGCGCCATCATCCAATTCGGCCGCACTGAAACCCTCGGGAACCCCGTACGACACATTCAGCTGTGCAAATGTGCCACCGGAAAAAAGAAGGCTCACGGCCAGCCATAGTCTTTGAACTCGAAAAGGTACTTGATCGATGGACACGCCAATTTATTTAATTAATATAACTTAATAATAAATCCTCCTTTCAACACCCGACACGGAGGAGCGGGAGCCCCGCAATGAACCGAGTTCCCGCACGAAATACCGATTTAGTTGCCACCAGAAGCCGCGACCGGCTCGAACACCATCACCAAATCGCCACTGTAGCTACCGTTCGTGCTCACGTCGCCAACCTGCTCCGGAGCGTCGACGTTGATCGTTACGTCGTGGATCTCGTCGTACCCGCCGTTGCCGACAACCGCCTGCGTGATCGTCTGAACAGAGCCGAACTTTACTTCCGAGTCTCCCGCCCCCCCCCCCATCACGACCGTCGCATTCGCCATTTCATACCGGCCGTTCGACAACTTCAGCGGTTGCGCCAGCGAGACGTTGAAATCCGGGTTCTTCGTCCACACGCGAATCGGCAGCTTCTTCGAGAATTTCGCCTGCGTGTAGTCGCTCGGATCGAGAGCTTCCGTGCCATACCAGGTCGAGCCATCGGGTTTCGACACGAACATGGCGTCGTTGATCGTCGCCGTCAGCGTGATTTTCTTCTGCACAGAATCAGCCTGCGCCCCACTCATCGCACCGAGAAGTGCACCAGCAACACCGATCACCATCGAGATTTTTTTCATCTTCATTTCGCCATCAATTTAAACGATTTAAGTGCACAGATTCATCGACCTCGTCCCAAAAAGGCTCCTTTAAGACGATGTATCTGCCACTCAAATAGTGGACGTTTCGATCACAAAATTCCATCTGACAATTCAGATTCTTCGCTCTCATTCCATCCGCCCCCATTACATGGAACCACCCCAATCGAAAGCGGAAAGTTCTGGCATGAAAGTGTCATCAAGACCTGGAGGTCATACCGCGAAGAAGGGCAAGTTCACTGAGGAGCGGATCACATATGCGTTGAGAAAGGCCGAGCTGGACACGCCTGTCGCAGAGGTCTTCCCCAAGCTGAGGAACGGCAACACGACGCTCTACAATTGGCAGATGAAGTACGGCGGGCTGTCGCCCTCGAAGCTACGCGGCTAAAGCGGCATGAGGAGGAGAATGCAACGCTCAGGCGACTCTTAACCGATCTATCGTTGGACAAGAGCACGCTGCAAGAACGACGTGCGCTCAAAGAAGTTTTCAAGCCGCCTCTGCGCCGTGAACAGGTCACGAACTTGATGCAACGTATTGGCGCAAGCCAGTGGCAGACCTGCGCGTTGGTGCAACTGTCGCCGCTACGAGCCGATTGCGCGGGATCAAAGCGTGCTGGAAATGCACGTCAAAGAGATCATGTACACGCCGGCCGCACTACAGTACGGCCTGCGTGTACATGATGCTTTTCCGGGATGGTTGGCGAGACAACAATAGCGGTCACGCCTTCGTCGACCCAAGGTTTGCGAATATTTTTTTGGCTGCGCTTATTCCGGAAGCGGAATAATGCCCTCAGGAAACGGACTCGTTTGCAGGCATTCCTTGAAATACTCTGCCGTCGGAGTTAGGTAGCTATTCCGGCGTGTGACGATACACACTTCTATCGGAGGAAGTTTTTTTTGCAATGGGAGAGCACATGCACCTCTAGGGGCAAGTTCATGTTCGAACAATGTCGTCGAGAATAGCCCCAATATATCTATCTTACGGAGCAAATGCGCAGCTACCGCGAATGATTCGCACTCGATGACTTTCGTGGGAACGTCGAATCCCTCCGCTTCGAAGATGCGTCGAAAGTATCCGCCTGCGAGTGATGGAACCGACCACGTCTGATCTTGTAATTGCTTGAGAGATGTAGCCGTCGAAAGCGGATGGGCAGGCCGTGCGGCTGCGACCAACTGCATGAGAAATAGCGGTTGTCGTTGAAACTCGTCCGACGTGTCGCTTGGAATCGTATGCGTCACCACAAAATCGAGCGTACCGTTCTGGAGCTTCGTCAATGCTACGGTGCCTGCATCTTCGGTCACACTAAGGCGCGCCTGGGGCATCCTGGCCATGAACTGTTCAAGGGCCGATGGCAAGATACTCACGCCGACCGTTGACGTGATGGCGACTGCGACATGTCCGTGGCCACCAACTTTCATGTAGGTCATCTCCTCCCTTGCCCGACGCATCTCCTCCAGAAGCAATTGTGCCCGGACTTGGAATACACGCCCGGCATCGGTCAACTCCACTCCGGCCACGCTTCGTCGTACCAGCGGAATACCGAGGTCGTGTTCGAGCTCTCGCAAGGTGCGTGTCACGGCCGGTTGGGACACAAACAACGCCCTAGCCGCAGAACGAACGCTTCCATGCTCGGCAATTGCAACGAACGTCTTCAACTGTTGAGGTTTCAACGTACCGACTCCATCTTGGTGATAACAAAAGCTGATCAGATCGGCAAAAATTTTGTCTATCAGGCATCGTTTTGATTCTATAGCATCGGTCCACGAGACGGTGGCGCATCGGCGTCCTCTGATGTGGCTCCAATACTATTAAATGACTTGTTGTATGCGCACGACAAGTCCGAACAAGGTGAATGATGGTCAGCACAACGATAGTTTCACAGGAGGCCAGACCGGCTTCGCCCCATGCGTGGCGAGTCATCGCGGCAGCATCCATCGGAAACGCACTGGAATGGTTCGACCTGGTGATTTATGCCTTCTTTGCGGTCACTATTTCGAAGTTATTTTTCCCGTCAGGAAGCGATACTGTTTCCCTTCTACTTACACTCGGGACGTTTGGTGTTTCGTTCTTTATGAGACCACTCGGCGCAGTCGTACTAGGGGTGTATGCAGACCGAGTTGGCCGAAAGGCGGCGCTAACTTTATCGATTCTTTTGATGATGGTAGGGACGCTATTGATTGCAATAATGCCAACTTATCAGTCAATTGGAGTGCTCGCCCCGATAGGTATAGTTATCGCACGGATGATTCAAGGCTTCTCTGCAGGAGGGGAATTCGGTAGCGCAACCGCATTTCTCGCCGAGCATGGAGGTCATCGGAGAGGGTTTTATTCAAGCTGGCAAGCAGCAAGCCAAGGTCTCACAACATTGCTCGCCGCGTTAGCCGGCACAATTCTCACGACCTCCCTGACACCAGAACAAGTACTCAATTGGGGGTGGAGAATTCCATTCTTCTTTGGCCTTCTGATTGGACCTGTTGCATATTACATACGGACCAGCATTAACGAAACACCCGAGTTCCTGACCTCGGAGACGACGCAGACACCATTGGCAGATACGTTCGCTACTCAGAAGCAACGCCTTTTGCTTGCCGTCGGAGCTGTCGTGGTCGGCACCGTATCCTCTTATCTCATCGTATATATGCCCACGTATGCGATCAAACAATTGGGCATTCCAGCATCCGCCGCATTTGCGGCAACGATTATGACGGGCGTCATTCAGATGATCGCGGCTCCAATTTTTGGCCACCTTTCAGATCGATTCGGAAGAACTGGAATCATGTTGACTGCGGCCGGGATTTTTCTCATATTCTCATACCCCCTATTCCACGTACTTCATCGCCATCCTGGAATCGAGACACTTGTTGCAGCTCAAATCTTCTTCGGCGTCTTGATCAGTGCTTACTTTGGTGTTTTACCTGCATTGCTAAGCGAGCTCTTCTCCACGCAGACGCGCACTACGGGTATGTCGATCGGATATAACTTGTCGGTCACAATATTCGGCGGATTCGCACCGTTCATTATTACTTGGCTAATAGGCGTCACTGGCAATCAGTTGGCGCCAAGTTTCTACCTTGTTGCCGCTGCAACGCTGAGTTTCGCCTCTCTTTGGGGAATTCGGAAGTTGGGTTTGCGATGAACGCCCACGGCTCGATTGGCGTTGCCCCTGTAGCTCCGGACACGGCATCACACTAAGGTTGCTGAATCCATCGGGCGCTGGAATTCGCAAGGCAAGCGATATTTCAGCGCGCTACAGGGATGCTTCTCGCTGCAATGCTCGAACGCGATGGCCAAGCGGCGTGTCCTCATCGTCGAACTCAAGACTCATGGTCGACTCCAGTTCGTCGTCGACCAGCCGTCCACCATCGACGCGCTTCCAGTGGCCGTCGCCCGCGCTGAAGGCATACTCGTCACCTATCTGCCCGGACTGGCCACGCGCCGCATTACCGATCTGCATACCGGTGAAGTCAAGACCGGTGCCCGCAATGCCGCGATCATTGCCGAAGCCGCCAGCTCGATGCCGCATACGCTGCGCTCGCTTCGATTGGCCGACGAGCACCTCGCCGAGCTCACCGTGCTGTGCGGCTTCGATGATGATCTCGCCGCTCAGGTCACTCAAACCGGTAACCGTAATAACGGCCGGCTTACTCAGATTCATCCTTGCGCTCGAGCGTGTTCTCGGACCGCGCCTTGACCGTCCAGCGTTACTCGATCTGCTTGAGCGCTATCCGTCGCCCGCCGCGCTTGCCGGCACCAGCGAGAAGACGCTCGCCAATCGCCTGACCAGGCTCGCTCCCCGCATGGGCAAAGGCTTAGCGGCCAAGATCGTTCAGGCGCTGGGCGAACAAGCCGTGACCGTGCCCGGCACGCAAGCCGCCACCATCGTCATGCCCCGTTTGACCCAGCAACTTGCGGCCTTGCGTCGGCAACGCGACGAGGTCGCAGCCGAGGTTGAACGACTGGTGCTTGCTCACCCTCTTTGGCCGGTCCTGACCAGCATGCCGGAAGTCGGCGTCAGGACCGCAGCCAGACGCCTGACCGAAGTTGCCCACAAAACCCTCGCTTCGGCCGCCCATCTGGCGGCCTACGCTCGCCTCGCGCCGGTCATCAGGCGCTCAGGCTCGTCGATCCGTGGCGAGCACCTATCCAGACGGGGCAACAAGGTACTCAAGCGAGCCTTGTTCCGCTCGGCCTTCGCAGCCTTACGAGACCCAGTCTCGCGGGCCTATTACTCGCGCAAGATCCAGCAAGGCAAGCGTCACAACCAAACCCTCACCACTTGCACGGTGACGCTGCGACGTTCTGTTCGCCATGCTGCGCGACGGCACGATTTATCAACCCAAATCAACCCCTAACGCTTGACTAACAACATCGCCCCCCTCATGCGACGCCGCAATAGACGACGCCGGCAGATTTCGCCGGCCAGCACGCCGCCCAAGACGATTGGACCACCCCAAAGATCTGAAACTTTCCAACTAAATCCGGAGCGGAACTTTATTTACCTCGGTTATTTATCGACAGAAATCGAACTGTATTTCCGCGCCCAATAATCAAATGTTTGCTCAACAATCACACGCTTCATCAAAAATGCCCCTGCCTCTCGCGCCTTATCAGGATCAACAGCGCAAATTGCACCCGACGCAAGAGCCGAAAGCTGCATTGCTGCTGCGCGCTCGAAGAAAAATGCCAGGTAGGTTGCCTCTTCAATGCTCGCACCAACAGTGAGTAGCCCATGATTGGCCAGTAGAATGCTCTTTTTGTCTCCGAGCGCCTGCGAGATAATGACCCCCTCGTCATCGCTAATCGGCAATCCAGGCCAGTCCGATAGATAGGCACATTGATCCTGGAACATCGTCATATCCATATGAGCAATTGTCAGAGGTTGCCCTATCATTGCTAGCGCGGAGGTCGCCGGTGCGTGGGTGTGTACGATTGCACAAACATCCGGTCGCGCATCATAAATCCACAAATGGAAACGCACCGCCTCATTCGCCATTCCATTCCCTTCAATTACATGAAGGTCATCGTCAATCACGATTAAATTTGATGTCGCGGCTTCGTCAAATCCAAGGCTAACAGGGAGCGTCAAGAATTGTTGATTGTCAATTCGGGCTGTTATCTGCCCCGCCAGCCCAGGACTATGACCTTCAGCGGCCAGTATGTGCGCCGCCGCAGAAAATTTTTCGCGAATCGTCCACTCTGAATTGCGACGAATCTCCTTGTCAAATTCTTTGTTTACACGCTCCAGAATAGAATCCTTGCTATTGAATTTTCTATTCTGAGATTTACTCGTATCCATAAATTTAATAATCCAGATTAAATATGAATTGACTTATGTGGCGATCGCAGCACCGCGGACCGCCTTGATTGTCGCAACCCCGCTTCCCGCAGGAAATATCCCTATTTAATTACGACCCCTCCAGCGGGAAAATATTTCTTAGCCAGCAGATCCAGGGTCCCGTTATTTTTTATATTTTTTATTGCCTCATTCAAACGAAGCTTCAGAACCTCATCGCCCTTTCTAATTCCAAATGCGACGCCAGGCCCCATAATGCTATCGTCGACGATCGCCCCACCAGAGAAACCAAATCCACGGCCTTCCGCCCTCGATAGAAAACCCTTCTGAACAGTGATTTCCTCAGCAAAAGTGGCATCCAACCTGCCGGTGATGAGGTCTGCGTAAATCTGATTTTGATCTTGATACGGAACGACCCGAGTTCCGAATGGTTCCCAACGGGTTCGGGCGTAATTTTCGTGAATGGATCCCTGCAATACGCCTATCTGCTTGCCCTTTAGCGATTGAATCGTAGGCACCAACCCACTGTTCGAACGAGCAACCAAGCGGGATGGCGTCTGATAAATGATCGTTGTGAAATCGATCGCTTCAACGCGCTTTGCTGTTACATGCATCGCCGAGTTGATCGCGTCGAATTTGCGGCCCTTCAGCGCGGGAATCAGTCCGTCGAACGACGTCTCGACCCATTTGCACGACAGCTTCGCCGTCTGGCAGACGGCATTGCCGATGTCGATGTCGAAGCCCTGCAGGTCGCCGTTCGGCGCTTTCGATTCGAACGGCGGGTATTGCGCTTCGAGGCCGAAACGCAGCGTCTGTGCGTCGGCGAGCGCCGCGCCGGAGCCGATTGCGCATGCGAGTGCAAACGCGAGTTTCAGGGTAGCCGTGTGCTTCATCGTGATCTCCTGTGATTGGTCGATGCGACGCGCCCGTCGCCGGATGCCCGTCGCCCCGGGTGCCCGTCGCCGGTTTCTTACAGCGAACGCAGCCGCCGCGCGCCTTCGACCAGCGTCGCGTCGTCCTTCGAAAAACTGAGCCGGATCACGCCGGCATCGGTGCCGTCGGTATAGAACGCCGACAGCGGAATCGTCGCGACGCGCGCGTCGCGGATCAGGCGCAGCACGAAATCGCTGTCACTTTCGTTCGAGAAGTGCCGGAAGCGCGCGAGCATGAAGAACGAGCCTTCGCTCGGCAGCAACTCGAAACGCGAATCGGCCAGCTCGCGCGCGAGCAGGTCGCGCTTGGCCTGGTAGAACGCCGACAGGCCGAGATAGCTGTCCGGCCGCGCGAGGATCTCCGCGAACGCGATCTGCATCGGCGTATCGGCCGAAAACACCATGAACTGGTGCACCTTGCGGATCTCGTCCATCAGTTCGGCCGGCGCGAGGCAATAGCCGACCCGCCAGCCCGTCACGTGGAACGACTTGCCGAACGACGACACGATCACGCTGCGCTCGGCCAGCTCGCGATGGCGCGCGACGCTCTGGTGCTGCGCGCCGTCGAACACGACGTGCTCGTAGACTTCGTCGGACAGCACGACGATGCCCGTGTCGCGCGTGAGCTGCGCGAGCCGCTCGAGATCGTCGGCCGAGAACACGGTCGCGGTCGGGTTGTGCGGCGAGTTGACGATGATCATCCGTGTGCGCGGCGTGATGGCGGCCGCCACTTCATCCCAGTTCACGCGGAAATGCTCGGGCGACAGCTTGATCGCCACCGGCGTCGCGCCCTGCAACCGCACGATCGGCGCATAGCTGTCGAACGACGGCTCGAAGTAGATCACCTCGTCGCCCGGATGCACGAGTGCGCTGATCGCCGCGTACAGCCCTTCGCTCGCGCTCGCGATCACCGTGATCTCGGTGGCCGGGTCGTAGCGCGTGCCGTACAGCGCTTCCGTCTTCTCGGCGAGCCGTTCGCGCAGCGCCATCACGCCGGCCATCGGCGCGTACTGGTTGTGGCCGTCGCGCATCGCGCGCGCGACGCCTTCGACGAGCGCCGGATCGGGCGCGAAATTCGGCGCGCCCTGCGACAGGTTCAACGCATCGTGCTGAGCGGCCAGCTGGCCAATCACCGTGAAGATCGTCGTTCCGACGTCGGGCAATTTCGAACGGGGCGCGGTGGCGCTTCGCATGACTCCTCCTTTTATTGTCTTTCGGACTGGCTCGCGCGACATGCGCGGCCCAGCATCTGCCGCATGATTTAGCCCGAGCCAATTCTTGCGAACAATCGAATTTTCTTCATGGTCGGTATGTCTTTAAGTCATGGCACATGTTTCGTCTTACTAATAAAAAAACAACCGTAGAGAACGGATAAGTTCAAAACTCAGCACATAACATGCATCGACGAAATAATTAATTTACGCGCACACCAACTGCCACCGCGCTATATAAAAAGTAAACCCGCATCGGGCGCACGACACGTCACGCCTATGCAAATCGGAATCCCGTGGCCGGGCGAGCAGGTTGGCGACATCGCACGGTTCGGATGCACCACGCGACGCCGGTACGATGGAACGGCTTATGAAGGGCTACCCGTTCGTGTGCGCGCCGCCGCGTTGACAGCCGCCCGGGCGTCAACGATGCCTCGTCCGGAAGGAATGACGCGGCACGAGCGCGTCGTCTGCGCGATTGCGGAGAAGCGGGCCGTGTTCTTCAGAATGTCCGCTATGTCGCGCGGCGACAGACGCGGGTTGGCTGACAGCATGAGCGACACCACGCCGGACACCTGCGGGGCCGCGAAACTGGTGCCGCGTGCGACGCCGTAACTGGCAGTGCCCGGCGCACGGGTACCGTCATTGGTCAGCGAAAGAATCCCCGCTCCCGGCGCGCTGAGTGTCACGCGCGCATGCGTATTGCTGTCGAACGCGCGCCGGCCGGTTTCGTCGCTCGCGCCGACCGAAATCACGCCACGGCAGTTGGCCGGCATGTCGATCGCATTGCTTCCGTGGTTACCTGCGGCCGCGACGACGGTCACGCCTTTCGCGGTCAGATCGTCGACCGCATCCTGGAACGCACGGCTGCACTTTCCGATCGACCCGAGGCTGAGATTCACGATCCGCGCGGGATGCGGATTCGCGGGCGCGCCGGCGACAGGTATGCCCGCGGACCAGCGCATGCCGTCGACCACGTCGCTGGTCGATCCGCCGCCCTTGCCGAGCACGCGAACCGGAAGGATCCCGCCGTACCAGCTGACTCCTGCCATGCCGATCCCGTTGTTTGCGACCGCGCCGATGATGCCCGCGACGCGGGTCCCGTGCCAGCTGCTGTTTTGCACGGGCATTCCGTGGAACGGCCCGCCGGCCGTCGTTTCTTCCGCGGTCAACCAGTCGCCCGGGTCGCCGGCATCCGGCCCGCGCGGTACGCCGTTGGCTGAGAGCGCGCTACTGACGAAGCTGTATCCGGGCAGCAGGTTCGCCGCCAGGTCTGGATGGGGCGTGACGCCCGAGTCGAGCACCGCGGTGACAATGTCCCTGCTGCCTTGCGTCACGTCCCACGCACCGTGCATGCGGATGGCAACGTCGCTGTCGTGCAGGTACCAGGTGTCGCCGAATCGAGGGTCGAGCGGTTGCGCACTGGCGCGCACCTGGACATCCGGTTCAGCATAATCGACTTCAGGCTCGCGCATGAGCTCGGCGGCCAGGGGGGCCACGGATTGTTCCGTGCCAGTGGTGAACAGGACTGCACTGCCACCGGACATCAATCGCTTGATGCCGATCCGCACCGGGAGCCCGCGCGATGCGTTCGCGTCAGCGCGTGAATTGATTCGATCGACGACACGCGTCAGCACGTCGACGTCGATCGACGTGTTGCGCAGCCCGCGGTCATGCCCGGAAGCACTGACGGACGCATGCGAGCGCATCTTCACAACCAGCTGATTATTGGACGCGATCAGCTCCGGCCCTTCTGCCGCCACCATTGACGTGTCGTCGGCGTAGCACTGTCGGTACCACGTGTCGTCGGCGACATGCTCGCCGGAGCCGCCTTCGGGCGGGGCGGGCTCCTGGACCGCTGGAGTTTCGGTTGCTACGGTCGAGTCGCCGCCGTCCCCACCACCACCCCCGCATGCGACCAACAACGCCGGGAGTAGCCCGACGGTCATTCCTTTCAACGTTCGAGATCGCATCAGATTTACAATTAAGGTGTCCATATTATTTAATTCACGGTTGATATGTTGAATGGTCGGTCTCGTGGCGAACCTCGCCCGAGACGGCGGTGTTGTCGTGGAGGTGCACCGACGCATGCGGCAAAACCGCGGCGCTGCATTCGGTATTCCGGCGTCTGCACATCGTCGATGGGATCGAGCGCTTCTCGAGCCATGAGTGGCGCCGCACCATCGGTACGGTCACGATCGTGTGTGCCGGCGGGGCGCGGGGCCAAGCCGAAGCCGGACGGCAGCGTTCCGAGCGGGCTTGCCGTGACCAGCAATCAAAAGTGTGAGTGGTGACTCGACATCCCGCCGAGTGGAACCGCAAACGGCCTGGCCCTGTTCGACTTTCAGTTACGCGGCGAAAGATACAACTGCGAGCAAGCCTGCCCAGTTGGCGCGGATGCCACCCGCGTTGCAACGATCGCGGTATATCGCACGGCGTGGAAATCGACGGACATTTGCTCGGCCGCACGAGCAACTCCGCCGAGTACCGCTCCGGAGCGGTACTCGGCGCTTTCAGCGAGCGAGGGTAGTTCCGTGGTCGCTACACCACTTGGCGAGACATCTGTCGTCTTCGAAATACAGCAGACGGCAGTATGCGCGAGCCGGCCTGCCGACGGTATAGGACAAGTCTTAAATCTAAAAATGAATTCAAGACAACCCATGTGCGGCCGCGTGTAGCACCCGGCTTCTTCCGTTCGGTCTAACGCGTGAGCAGCAAGGAAACGGATCTCACATCCGCGTCTCTGAGCGCCTGACTGGCGCGACTATTTGTACGAAGATACGGCGCCGCCGCCGCGCGCGCAGCGAAGATGATGAGCGACGGGCGATGCGCCGGCCGCCCAATTCAGAGCGAACCCCCAATCGGCGCAGGGATCAGGCCGGATGATGTCCAGGCCTTTCGTCGATTGGCCGCAGAACGGGCAGTTGTCGTTCTTGACGAAACGCTGACCATCGCCAATCCACCACTCTGAGTCCGAGCCGCCGTGACTCTCCATGTGCGCCTTGACCAACGCACCTGCGTTCTCGTGCATCTGTTTGAACGAGCGCTTGAGGACGGCTTCGAAATCGTTGAACTCGACCTGGGGCAGGGTCAGCAGCTTCGGCGCAGCGCGCTGACCGAGCGTGGTCACCGAATTCGCGTTTGCGATTCGCAGCGCAACGGAGGCGGAAAGACGGATCGACCGCCGGACCACCGCCAGCACCGCCAGCACCGCCAGCACCGCTCATACTCGGCTGGTTACCCGGCGCCATCGGCACGCACCGGGAAACCGACGCTCAGTCGTTGTGCTTGTTGCGCTTCTTCTTGTGCTTGTTGCCGTGATAGTGATCGTTGGAACGGGAGTTGTTGCGCGACACGTGGCCGCCCAGCGCCGCGCCCGCGCCGCCACCCACGGCTGCGCCGACGAGGCCGCCGGCCGTACCGCCCATCGCATTGCCCGCTGCGGCGCCCGCGCCGCCGCCCAGTGCGCCGCCGACAACGGCACCCGTGCGCTCGCGCTTGTTCGACGTGACCGCACCGCCTGCGCCGCCGCCTACCGCACCGCCGATGACCGTGCCCGTGCTGCCGCCGATCGCATTGCCGACCGCCGCACCCGCGACGCCGCCCAATGCACCGCCCAGTGCGTTATTCGTGTCGCCTGCCACGGCAGGCAACGACACCACCGCCGTTGCGCCGGCCATCACCACCATCACACCCAGTTTCTTCAGCATCTGTCTGCCCTTCCTATTTTCGAGATATCGACGGGGAATTTAGCACCATTCCGTTAAGCCTATCGTAATGAAGCGTTAAATCGGGGCGTTTTCCCGGGCGACCGTCACGCGCACCGCTTCCCCCCGCGCCGGGCCGCTCTTGCACCACGGTTCAGCGCAGAACGCGATCCTGCATTACCATCGGGCGTCCACCGCGCCTGCCCGCATCCGGCACGCGAGCCCGCCACCTCTCTCGTTGCGCACCGATGCTCGCTCTCGTCATCCTCGCCGGTCTCTGGGCCGGACTGCAGAACACCCTCGCCGGCGGCGGCTCGTTCGTCACGTTGCCCGCGCTGATCGTGTCGGGCATGTCGCCGCTCGCGGCGAACATCACGTCGACGGTCGCGCTGTTTCCCGCGCAGGTCACGACCGGCTGGGCGAGCCGGAAAATGGTGCGCGGCGCGGGCAAGCTGTCGTTTCGCGCGCTGTTCGTCATCAGCGTGATCGGCGGTGCGCTCGGCGGGTTGCTGTTGCTGAAAACACCTTCGTCGATCTTCTCGCGCCTCGTACCGTGGCTCGTGCTGTTCGCGACGATCGTGTTCGCATGGGGCAGCTTCTTCCGCAAGCAGCGCGAAGGCGCGGCGCATCTCGGCACCGTCCCCGCCGCGATCTCGCAGTTCATGATCGCGATCTACGGAGGCTACTTCGGCGGCGGGCTCGGCTTCCTGATGATGGCCGTGCTGACGATGGCCGGTTTGTCGCCGCGTCACGCGATGTCGACGAAGAACGCACTCGCGGGCGTGATGAACGCATCGGCCGTCGTGCTGTTCCTGACGTCGCCGCACCTGCACTGGCGCTCGGCGCTTGCACTCGGCGGCGGCGCGATCGTCGGCGGGCTGCTCGGCACGTGGGCGCTGCATCGCGTGAACGAACGCATCCTTCGCATCGGGATCGTCTGCATCGGTGTCGTGCTGACCATCGGGTTGTTCGTCAAGCCGATCTGACGCGCAAACGCGCCGGCGCCGGCCCCGGCGCACCGGCAACCGCTCCGCTGCCATGGCGTCGCGAACATAGACGCGATATCCGATCCGTTATGAGGTCCGCCGCGCAAGGGCCGCCAGGGCCGCCTCGGCGATTCGCTCGATTGACGGTCGAAATATCGCTACATATACATCGGTGAACGATATCCCCACGGCAGCCGGCATGTCCCGATACGTCATCGACGCACATCTCCTGAAGATTCTTCATACGCTCATCACCGAATCGAGCGTCTCGCGAACCGCTGTCCTGCTCGGGCAATCGCAACCGACCATCAGCGTCGCATTGCGACGGCTGCGCGCGATCACCGGTGACCCGCTGCTGGTGCGCAGCGGCAGCCGGATGGTGCCGACCAGTCATGCGCTGACGCTCGTCGAGCCGCTCGACCAGGCGCTCGCCGGCATCGCGGCCGTGCTGAATCCCGCGAGCACGTTCGATCCTGCCACGACACACCGCACGTTCCGCATTGGCTCCCCCGACTATCTCGACGTGTTCTTCCTGCCCGCGATCGTCGATGCGTTCAAGCACGAGGCGCCGGGCGCGCGCATCGAGTTCCAGCACCTGATGACCGTCGATGGCGGATACGAACACGCGCTCGAAAGCGGCACGCTCGACCTGGCGGTCGGCAACTGGAGCACGCCACCGCAGCAGCTGCATCTGCAGCCGCTGTGCCGCGACGATCTCGTGTGCGTATTGCGAGACGATCACCCGATCGGGTGCGGCCGCCTCACCGCGGACGTCTACCGTGAAGCCGACCACCTCGGCGTGACCACCCACCATGCGACCGGGCTCGGCACCATCGACCGCGAACTCGCGCGCGGCGGCCTGTCGAGAAACGTCACGACGACAATGCCCTATTTCGGCATGGCGCCCTATGTGCTGATGCGCTCGAACCTGCTGTTCACGACGACGCGCACGCTCGCGATGCACTTCTGCAGCCTGCTGCCGCTGCGCATCGAACCGATTCCGTGCGCGCCGCAGGCGTTGACCTACTACCAGCTCTGGCACGACCGCACGCATCGTAGCGCCGCCGCCGTCTGGTTGCGGCGCCTCGTGTCCGGCGTCGCGAAAAAGCTGGTGCCCGAAAGCGCACGCCATCCGCATTGAAAGACAAAAACGCCGCGAGCAAGCGCTCGCGGCGAAGAACGAACGGATCCGCGCAACATCGTGCGGGCCGCGTCCGCGACAGGGGTCGGTCAGCGAGGGGCTGCCTGTCGAAGGCGCACCTGGAGAAGCGCCCTGTCAGGATCGGCGCGACGCGCGGGCTAATTCGCCGCGTCGCCGGCCATCGTCTTCAGCAGCGCGGCTTTTTCCGCCGTTGCCGCCGCGAGCAGCGCGAAGCCCGTGAGACGCCCGGAGTCGGGATCCGTGCAGCGTGCCCGTGTCGCGTGCGGCACATCGCCAATCCCGACCTCCGTGGTCCAGCGTCCGCCGCCATCCGCTGCGACGACCACCGCAGGAATTGCCGGCGTCTTGACGACGATCGGCATCACCGGAAATGCGACGCGGGTCGGCGTGCCGTGCAGGCATTGCGCGAGCGCACGGGCCGCGTGCATGATCGGCAGCACATAGGGCCGGACACGCCCGTCGATCGCGGCACAGTCGCCGAGCGCGAAAATGTCCGGTGCGCTGGTACGGCACCACGCGTCGGTCACGATCCCGTCCGCGACGTCGAGCCCCGCATCCTGCGCCAGCGCGATCCTCGGCGCGAGTCCAATCGCCGATATCACGAGGTCGGCCTCGACGTGCCCGCCGTCCGTCAGCGCGAGCCGGTAGCCGCGCGCCAGACGGGCAATCGACTGCACGCCCGTGCCGAGCCGCAGGTGCACGCCCGCGTCGCGCAGCGCCTGTCCGAACACGCGCCCGGCCTCTGCCGGCAGCAGACGCGACAGCGGCGTGTCGGCGGGGTCGATCACGGTGACCGTCAGCCCCGCCGCGATCATGTCGTTCGCGAACTCGCAACCGATGAGCCCCGCGCCGAGCATCGCGACCGAGCGGCAGTCGCGCAGGCCGCCGTGAAAACGTGCGTAGTCGGCCAGGTCGTTGATCGACAGGACATCGGCCACGCCGTCGCCTTCGCAACGCACACGCCGCGCGTCCGCACCGGTCGCCAGAACGAGCGCGCGATAACGCTGCACACCGCCGTCGTCGAGCACGATCTCGTGCTTCGCCGAATCGATCCGCGTCACCGCGCAGTGCGTCCGGATGGTGGCGCGCAACTGGTCCGCCATCGCCTGCGCGTCGGACATCGCCAGCTGCTCGGGTGTCTTGCGCTGCGCGAGCGCGTTCGACAGCGCCGGCTTCGAATAGAAACTGCCGTCGTCGCGACTGATCATCACCAGCGCCGTGTCGCCGTCGAGCTTGCGCCACTCGCGCGCGACCGTATAGCCAGCGAGGCCCGTGCCGACGATCACGACCGGATCGCCCCCGTTCACCGAGGTTGCGTTTGCATTCATGCCGGCACCACCTGCATGTCGAAATCGTGCTTGCCGGTTGCGCAGTCCGGGCACATCCAGTCGTCCGGCACGTCTTCCCAGCGTGTGCCGGGCGCGATCCCGTGCTGCGGCAGGCCTTCGGCCTCGTCGTATCGAAACCCGCAGATCACGCATTCCCAGATCTTCATCGTCTCTCCCGTGCGCGGCTCAGCGCGCATAAGCCTGGCCAAGCCCGATCTCGCCGAGCGCGCGCCGATACGCGCCCGACGAACGATCGGCGAGGATCGGCGCTTCGTGTGCGCGATCGATCGGCAGATCTTCCGGGCACTGCTGCTCGACGATCTCGCGATCCTCCTCGAAGACCTGGCGATTGAACGCATAGACGTCATCGAGCGGCAGATCGTGATCGAAGTTGCGCGCGATCGGCACGAACAGGCGCGTGAGGCGCGCCGAAACGGGGCTGGCCGCGTTCAGGATCGCAAGCCGGCCGCCTTCCGGAAAATGCACGGTGAGGCGCGCGAAAAACGGCACGTCGACCTCGAATACGCGTCGCCACAGAAAACCCTCGGGCGCACGATGCTGCATCGACTTCGGAAAATTGCTGACCGTGCTGACGTATTCCGCATGCAGACCGTTGTCGCGCCGCTCCACCGAGTACTGCGGCACGACGGGATTGCGGCGGTCGGCAAAGCTCTCGTGATGAATCCATGCGAAGTGCGCGACATCGATGAAGCCTTCGGTCTGCCGGCCGGCCGACGCGCGGATATCGATCGACGGCGGCAGGATCTGCTGGAAGCCCTCCGTGTCCCACGCGGGGAAATCCGGCAGCGGCAGTTCGCCGCCGCCCAGCGACACCCACACGAGCCCGTATGCCTGCTGCGCCGCATAGGTCGTCAGGCACAGGCGCTCCGGAATCGGGCCGTCGGGCTGCGACGGAATGCGCACGCATTGGCCGTCTGCCGCGTATTCGAGGCCGTGATACGGGCACACGAGCCGGTCGTCGACCACCCAGCCGCGGCTCAGCGGCGCGCCGCGGTGCGGACACACGTCGCGCGCGGCGACGATCGCGCCGCCGGAGCGAAACAGCACGACGCGCTCGTCGAGCAGCGTCACGGCGAGCGGACGGTCGGTCACGTCGCTCGCGAATGCGACCGGATGCCAGTAGCGGCTCAGGATTTCCCAATCGCGCACGTCGAACGTGCAATGGCGGGGTGGAACCGGCGCGCGTGACCGCGTCAGCGGCACGACCTGGGTAGGCGTCATTCGTGTCTCCATGGAAGCGTTGTCGTCGACGCGGCCACCGTCGAACCTGCCGACGTCACCGCGTGGAAACAACGATATAGAGAGACCGCCGCCGCGCCCATCGCCGCGCGTCCATGTAGTTCATGTCGACGCGGGCATGGACGATCCGGCAATTGATGAGCAAACCGCAAGACGTCTTTCGCATATCTCGTTTGCCGTCGCGGCGGTGTCCGCCCACAATCGGGGGCTGCCATCGTCATCGCCCTCTCGCGGGCACCGACCGGCACACCGTGGCCGTCATTCCGATTCACCGCCGGCGGCCCGGCACATCGCGTCACACACGCTCCCCCGACATCGGCGCCCCCGCGGCGGCACAACGTTGCCGCCGCACCGCGCGATGCGTTCCCGGCCAACAATAACTAGAGGTAGGAGATGCAGGACAATTCTTTGAGGCAAAGCCTCAAGCAACGGCACATCACGATGATCGCGCTTGGCGGCGTGATCGGCGCGGGCCTGTTCGTCGGCTCCGGCGCCATCATCGCGACCGCCGGCCCCGCGGCCATTCTGTCGTACCTGATCGGCGGCGTGATCGTCACGCTGGTCATGTTCATGCTCGGCGAAATGGCGTCGCGCAATCCCGACAGCGGATCGTTCTCCACGTATGCGAGCAGCTATCTCGGCGAATGGGCCGGCTTCGCGGTCGGCTGGCTGTACTGGTTCAAGTCGATGATGACGATCACCGTCGAGGCGATCCTGCTCGGCGCGATCCTCCACGATTTCCTGCCATGGCTGCCGATCTGGGGCGGTGCGCTGTTCATGCTCGTCACGCTGATCGCGAGCAACGCGTACTCGGTGCGCTCGTTCGGTGAAGCCGAATACTGGCTGTCGTTCGCGAAGGTCGCGACGATCATCGTGTTCATGGCACTCGGCGCGTCGATCCTGCTCGGCTTCCAGCCGCGCATTCCCGCACCAGGACTCGTGAACCTGACGGATCACGGCGGCTTCATGCCGAACGGCATCTCGCCCGTGCTCGCCGGCGTGATGGTCGTGATCTTCTCGCTCGGCGGTAGCGAAATCGCGGCCGTGGCCGCGGGCGAATCGGAGAACCCGAGCAAGAACGTGATCCGCGCGATCAAGAGCGTGATCGTGCGCGTGATGGTGTTCTACGTCGGCTCGGTGTCGATCCTGATCCTGTGCATGCCGTGGACCGACAAGGCCAACCTGAAATCGCCGTACGTGTCGCTGTTCAGCATGGCCGGCTTCACGGGGGCGGCCGTTGCGATGAAGATCGTGCTGTTCGTGTCGTTCATGTCGGTGATGAACTCGTTCCTGTTCTCGAACTCGCGCATGCTGTTCTCGCTCAGCCAGCGCGGTCACGCGCCGGCGATGTTCGGCCGCACCAACGCGAAGGGCGTGCCGATGAACGCGCTCGTGCTGTGCCTCGCGATCTGCGTGTCGATCCTCGGCGTACACTTCGTGAGCGGCGGCGACCTGTTCCTGATGCTCGCGAAGAGCAGCGGCGCGTTCGTGATGATCGTGTGGATCTTCATCATCGCCGCGCACTTCGCGATGCGCCGGCAGATGAAGCACGAGCAACCTGACCCGACGGCATTCCGCGCGTGGTTCTATCCGGTATCCAACTGGGTCGCGCTGCTGGCGCTCGTCGCCGTGCTCGGGTCGCAGGCATTCAACCCGGATTCGCGCTTCCAGTTCTGGTTCACGGTGTCGACGGCGCTCGCGATCGTCGCGGCGTACTTCCTGCGGCGCAGGCAACCGTCGTTCGGGCAGGCGTCCGGCGCGAAGGTGCGTTGAGCGGCGGCCAGCTACTCGGCGTGCGCGTTCAGCCGAACGGCCGCACGCCGATCAGCAGGCCATGCAGGAACAGCGCGAACACGGCCCAGACGACGAGTCCGCCCAGCACGGCGACGACGTCGCCCGACAGCCCGCCGGCCGGATAGCGGACACCGTCGCGGCGGTCGCGCGCACGCGACACGACGAAATCGACGATCGACCACACGAAGAACGCGCCGAACAGCACGACCGCATGCACGGTGCCGTTCACGAGCAGGTGCGCAACCGACCAGACCATCACGCCGGCCAGCATCGGATGTCCGACGAGCGTCTTGATCCGGTTGCGCGGCACGTACGACGCGGCGATCAGCACGAACGCGACCGCAGTCAGCATGCCCGTCAGGTGGCGCACGCCGACCGGCGACACCCACAGCAGCGTCGCGCCCGCGCGGGCGATCCCGTACCCCCAGATGATCAGCACGAAGCCGACGATCGACGCGATCGAATAACCACCCTTCCAGCCCTTCTCGCCGATCCGCTCGATCGTCGCGGAGCGCCAGCCGTCGGCGACGATCCGGATCGAGTGCACACCGAGGAAGATCGCTAAACCGAGAATCAGGACGAGCATCGACTGTCTCCGTCTGGAATGATGAGTGGGGGAACGTCCCGCGCGGCGTACGATGCGCCGTTCACGGAGCCGGCGGCGAGGCCGGCGCGGGCCGCGCCAGGCACGGGCGCAACCCGCGCCGATCATAAACGCCAAGGCTGCCGTTGTGAAGCACGCAGGATGTGCGGTGCATCAAGCCTGGCGCTTTCGCGCACCCGTCGCGCGCCGATGGGCGCGCCTGAAAGAAAGGAAAGGGAACGTCGCGAGGCGATCGCCTCGCAAGACCGGCGCTATGCCGGTTTGCGCTTGGCCGGGAGTTTCGAAGCCGGTTTCGGCGAAGGTTTCGATACCGCTATCGCTTTCGGCTTCGGCGCCGGCTTCGGCGCCGGTTTAGGCGCAGACTTCGGCGTGGCTTTCGCTGCCGCCCCGGATGCCGTCTTCGGCGCCGGTTTCACCGAACGCTTCGATGCGGATTTCGGCGCCGCCGCGGATCCCGTCGTCGACACCGGCTTGGGGGCGGACCTCGCCTTGCGCTTCGGCGGCCCCGCCAGCAGCGCCGCGCGATACGCGCTGCGGCACCAGTCGAACAGCGCGCCCGCATCCTCGAGCACGTCGGCCGGCGTTTCGTAGTAGCCCTCGAGCGCAACGGTACGCGTCGGCCTTGCATACGAGAACGGCCCCATGCCCGCCGCGACGAATGCCGGACGATTCACGTCGTCGACACGCAGGAACAGCGACCCGCGCGACATGAAGCCGAACATCACGCCATCGAGCCGCAGCGCCGCCCCGCTGAAGAACCGCGCGACCCCGACCACGCCGAGCGGAGCAAGCTGGTACGCGATCTCCTCGCCGTGCGCCTTCTCCGACTGCCAGCTCATGCAGCCGCCTCGCAGCGCTGCGTCCATGCATCGAGTTCGACGACGTCGAAACCGACAGCCGTCGCACTCTCGCGAATCTGCCGCCACGTCGCGCGGTCGACCGGAATGCCGGCGGCCCCGCGTGCGGCGCGGCTCGCGTCCTCCGGCTCGCCGGGCACCTGCACCGGCGCATCGCCGGCCTGCGGCGACGCCTTGGCCCATGCGACGAACGCATCGGCCTCGCGCTCGGCGTCGGCCGCGTCGAACGCGTTCGGGTCGATCAGCACCGACAGCATCCCGTTGACGATCGCACTCGTCTTCTGCAGCGTGTCGCCGTACGTCGTATGCCCGCCGACCAGCGCGCCGCCGAAGATCTCGCACATCGCCGCGAGCGCATACCCCTTGTGCAGCCCGAACGGCAGCAGTGCGCCGAACGGCTGCTCGTGCATCACGGCCGGATCGTCGGTAGGCTGGCCGCGATGGTCGATCAGCGACCCGGCCGGTACGCGCTTGCCCTGGTTGTAGGCAACCCGCGTCTTGCCGTACGCGATCGCGCTCGTCGCGAAATCGAGCAGCAGCGGCGGCTTGCCCGCCCGCGGGTAGGCCGCGCAGAACGGATTCGTGCCGAAGCGCGGATCGGTGCCGTGCAGCGGCGCGACCAGCAGGTCGCCCGGCACGTTGACGAAATGGAACGACACGAGCCCCGAGCGCGCGCACTGCTCGGCCCAGTGCCCGATACGGCCGAGGTGGTGGACATCGCGCAGCCCGATCGCGCAGATCCCCATGCGCCGCGCGCGCTCGATCCCTTCGACCATCGCCTCGAACGCGATCACCTGGCCGAAGCCGCGCCCGCCGTCGATCGTCAGCACCGCGCCACCGTCGCGGACGATCGACGCGTGCCCGTTCAATTGCAATTGCCCTTCCCGCCACGACGCGACGTAGTTCGGGATCATCCCGATCCCGTGCGAATCGTGGCCCGCGAGATTCGCGCCGACCAGATGATCGGCGACGAGCCGTGCCTCGCGCTCGCTGCTGCCGGCCCGTTCCCAGAGTGCCGCGACGAATGCATGCAGCGGTTCGGCGCGCATGCGCAGCGGTTCGGTATCGGGCGTCGGCAGTGCGGTCATCGGCAACACTCCATCAGGTCGGATCGGGTCGGGCAATCGGGACTTCAGGCGCAGCGACGATCAGCGCGCGGTTGCGATCACGTCGGCAACGGCCGCGGTCAGTTTCTTCGCATATGGCACGTGCAGGAACTCGTTCGGGCCGTGCGCGTTCGACTTCGGCCCGAGCACGCCGCACACCATGAACTGCGCGGACGGGAAGCCTTCCTGCAGCACGTTCATCAGCGGGATCGTGCCGCCCAGGCCCATGTATGCGCAGTCGGCGCCGAAGTGGCGGCGCGAGGCAGCGTCGAGCGACGACGCGAGCCACGGCGCGAGATCCGGTGCGCTCCAGCCCGTCGCGGCGCCCGCGTCCGGCTTGAACGTGACCTTCGCGTTGTACGGCGGATCGAGTTCGAGCAGCTCTTTCAGTTGCTGTACGGCCTGCGCGGCGTCGACGAGCGGCGGCAGCCGCAGCGACAACTTGAACGCGGTGCGCGGACGCAGCACGTTGCCGGCATCGGCGAGTGCCGGCATGCCGGCCGCGCCCGTGACCGACAGCGACGGACGCCACGTCGAATTCAGCAGTGCCTCGCGCGGATCGGTCGTGGTCGGCAGCACGGGCTTGCCGTCCGCGCCGCACGCCCATGGCAGCCCCTTCCACACCATGTCGCCGAGAATCGAGGCGGCCGCCTCGGCTTCGCGCACGCGGCTCGACGGAATCTCGCAATGGAACACGCCCGGCAGCAGGTTGCCGTTCTTCGCATCCTCGAGGCGTTCGAACAACTGGCGCATCACGCGGAAGCTCGACGGCGCGATGCCGCCGTAGACACCCGAGTGGATGCCTTCTTCCAGCACCTCGACTTGCAGGTCGCCGGACACGAGGCCGCGCAGCGACGTGGTGAGCCACATCTGGTCGTAGTTGCCGGCGCCCGAATCGAGACACACGACGAGCGACACCTGGCCGAGCCGGTCGCGCAATGCATCGACGTACGGCAGCAGGTCGTAGCTGCCCGACTCTTCGCAGGTCTCGATCAGGCCGACGCAGCGCGGCCGCTCGATGCCCTGCTCGTCGAGCGCGCCGAGCGCCGCGAGGCTCGCGTAGATCGCATAGCCGTCGTCCGCGCCGCCGCGGCCGTACAGCTTGCCGTTCTCGAACTTCGGCGTCCAGGGGCCGAGATCCGCGCGCCAGCCGTCGAATTCGGGTTGCTTGTCGAGGTGGCCGTACAGCAGGATCGTGTCGGTGCTGCCCGAGCGTGTGGCGGGCGACTCGAAGAAGATCACCGGCGTACGGCCCGGCAGGCGCACGATCTCGAGCTTCAGACCCTTCACGGGCTGTCGCTCGGCCCACTGCGCGGCGTCGGTGACGACGCGCTCGAGATAGCCGCGCTTTTCCCAGTCGGGGTCGAATGCGGGGCTCTTCGCGGGAATCGCGATGTAGTCGGTCAGGGCGTGGAGGATTTCATCGTTCCACTTGCGCTCGATGAAGGTAACGAGCTTGTCATGGTCGAGGACGGGGGTAGTGTCGACGGAAGTCATGGTGGGGGTGCCTGGATCGGGCTGACGAAAACCCAGATCATACGCCGATGCTCCCCCGCCGGCGCCCCCTCCTGGCCGTTCAGACGACCTTCGGGAACGCGTCGCTCAGCCCTGCCGCGCAGGCCAGCGCGTCGTCCCACAGGCGACGCGTCAGTGCACCGGCATCCTCTTCGCGTGCGAGCGCCGCGGCCTCGCCCGACCATAGCAGCGAGAAATCGTCGCGGCCCTGCCGCTCGAACGCGCCGCGCAGCGGATCGACCGCGGCCGTCGCGAGCGGAAACGCCGGCGCGAGCGCGCTCATCGGCCCCTGCTCGCGCATGAAGCGCGTCAGCAGCCCGCGCGCGGGGCGGCCCGTGTACAGGTTGGTCATGCGCGTGCCGTCGTCGCGTGCGGCACGCACCGCCGCGCGATGCTGGGCCGAGCGGCCGGCCTGCGGCGTCAGCAGGTAAGCGGTGCCGATCTGCACCGCGCGTGCGCCGAGCGCGAACGCGGCCGCGATGCCGCGCCCGTCGGCGATCGCACCGGCCGCGATCACCGGCGCGTGCACCGCGTCGACGATCTGCGGCAGCAACGCGAACAGGCCCGGTTGCGCATGGATGTCGTCGGTCAGGAACATCCCGCGATGGCCGCCGGCCTCCGCACCCTGCGCGACGATCGCGTCGACGCCACGCGCATCGAGCCAGCGCGCTTCCTCGACGGTCGTCGCGGACGAAACAACCAACGCGCCCGTGCATCGCACACGCTCGAGCAACGTATCGTCCGGCAACCCGAAATGAAAACTCACGACAGCCGGCCGCAACTCCTCGACAACCGCGCACATCGCGTCGTCGAACGGCGCGCGGCCGGGGCCGCCCTTCACGCCGGCCGGATCGAGCCCGGCTTCCGCGTAGTAGCCGGCGAGTGCCGCGCGCCAGCGCGCATCGACCTCGGCGTCGGGCGCGGGCGGCGTGTGGCAGAAGAAGTTCACGTTGAACGGTGCGGACGTGCGCGCGCGGATCGCCGCGATCTCGTCGCGCAACTGCTGCGGGCCGAGCGCAGCGCACGCGAGCGAGCCGAGGCCGCCGGCTTCGCACACGGCGATCGCGAGCGGGCTCAGCGAGCCCACCATCGGGGCCTGGATCAGCGGCAAACGGGAAGGCAGTGTCGTCATCGGAATCCTTGTCCGGAATGCGTGGCCATCGCCACGTTGGTCGTTCTTGTTCTTGTCGTCGTCGCGCACGAACCGCTCCGTCCGGCGCGCGCTAGCTTCCGCCGCGATCCATCCCGCGCCGGTACGCGGCCGGGCTGGTCGCCGCGATACGCCGGAAATGGCGGCGCAACGATTCCTCCGAGCCGAACCCCGCGCGCGCCGCGACCTGCGCGAGCGACAACGCGGGCTGCGCCTCGAGCATGTCCTTCGCGACGTTCACGCGCTCGCGGATCAGCCACGTGAGCGGCGACATCCCCGTCGCATCCGCGAACTGACGCTGCAGCGTGCGCGTGCTCATCGCGGCCTGCGCGGCGAGCGACGCCAGCGTGTGCGGCTCGGCTGCATGGGCGCGCATCCAGTCGATCAGCTTCGCAAGCCGGTCGGTGCCGCCCGGCGCGACCGGGCGCGGCACGAACTGCGCCTGCCCGCCATCGCGGTGCGGCGGCAGCACGAGGCGCTGGGCGACACGGTTCGCGATCGCGCCGCCGTGATCGCGGCGCACCAGATGCAGCAGCATGTCGAGCCCCGCCGCCGAACCGGCCGACGTGACGATCTGCCCTTCGTCGACGTACAGCGCATCGGGATTCACACGCAGCGCCGGATAGCGCGCCTGCAGGCGTTCCGCATAACGCCAGTGGGTCGTCACCGTGAGCCCGTCGAGCACGCCGGCCGCCGCGAGCACGAACACGCCCGAACAGATCGAGCAGAGCCGCGCGCCGCGTCGATGCGCGGCCCGCAGCTTCTTCAGCAACGGCTCGGGCGGCAGCTCGTCCGGATCGCGCCAGCCGGGAATCACGATGGTATCCGCGCGATCGAGCGTCGCGAGCCGATACGGCGCGGCGACCGTGATGCCGCCCGCCGCGCGCACGGGCCCCGGCTCGCTGGCGCATACCGCGAAGCGATACCAGTCGACGCCGAGTTCCGGGCGCTCGAGCGCGAATAGTTCGACCACGCAGCCGAATTCGAACGTGCAGAGGCGATCGTAGGCGAGCGCGACGACGAGATGATTGTGCATGGCGCGATGTTACCGGAACTTGTCGATCGCGCCACTGCCGCAAAACGGGCCGAACCGCGATACTGCCCTTCATCCCGGCGCGTTTCGCGCCCCTTCGACCCGGAGAACCTGCCCATGTCCTACGTCACCGACGTGCCCGCCGCCGACAGCCCCGCCGCCCTCGCGCATTTCGAGGCATCGCTGCGATTCGAGACCGATTGCTGGGACGTGCACGACGCGTTCGCGTCAGGCGCGCCCGACTTCGTGCTGCTCGACGTGCGCGGCCCCGACCAGTTCGCCGCCGGCCACGTGCCCGGCGCACACAACCTGCCGCGCCGCAAGATCATCGAGAGCAAGCTCGCCGGCTATCCGGCCGACACGCTGTTCGTCGTCTACTGCGCGGGCCCGCACTGCAACGGCGCCGCGCGCGCGGCGATCCGGCTGGCGCGCCTCGGCCGGCCGGTCAAGCTGATGATCGGCGGCGTGACGGGCTGGCGCGACGAAGGTTTCGCGTTGAGCAACGAAGCGCAGCCGATGGACGCCGAAGCCGGCTGATCGTCATTAAAAGCGCAACAATCAATTGCCGGCACACGAACGGAAAAAGCGCGACAATCAGCCCCATTGCAGTTCGGACGGAGCAGCACCATGCATGATGAAGTCCTGATTCAAGTGGCCGGTTCAGTTGCCGCGATCGCGATCTATTTTCTGCCGGCCGTCATTGCCGACAGGCGCGGCCGACAAGACAAGCTGACGATCGCGATGTTCAACGCCCTGTTCGCGTGGACCGGCATCGGCTGGCTGATGACGCTCTACTGGGCGTGCCAGCCGAACCCGCGCACCGACGTCGCGCAGACGATCCTCGCAAAGCGCCGCGGCGTCAGCATGCGGACCTTCTCGACCGGCCTCGTCGAACGCGTGCAACGCCGCGTCGCCGCCCAGGAGCAATGGGCCGAGAAGCAAGGCTGCCGTTAAGTCCCTTTTTCCCCTTCACCGTGCCGCGTCGAACTTCGGCATCCTGACGTTGGTCGACGCGCGGTAATCCCAGTTCAGTCCCTCGCGCGGCGGCCAGCCGCCTGCGCGCAAGCACGCCCCGAACGCCCCCGCCGTCACCGCCCGCGCGATCCGCTCGCCCGGGCAGCCATGCGGCCCCGTGCCGAAACCGAAATTCGGTGCCGCTGCGCGGCCGGGCAGTAGCCGGTGCGGCTCGCGATGCACGGCCGGGTCGCGGTTCGCCGCGGCGAGCACGACGAGGATCGCGTCGCCGGCTTCGACGCTCACGCCGTCGATCGTCGTGCGCGCCGCGACGAAACGGCGCGTGTTCTGCACCGGTGAATCGAAGCGCCCGACTTCAGCGACGAATGCGTCGAGCGCGGTGTCGTCCGGCACGGCTTGTGCGGCCTGTGCGTCCCCGTTCCATGCCACCAGCGCGTTGCCGAGCCACGCGGCCGTCGCCTCGCACGTCTGCGACAGCAACCCGACGAGATTCGCAACCAGTCCGCCGCTCGCCTGCCAGCCCGACACGCGGGCCGCCTGCTGCACGGCGGCGACGAGCGTGCCGTCGTGCGCATGCGTCTGCGCGACGCGCTCGGTCATCCGGTCGAGCAATTGCCGCGCGGCTTCGCTCGCACGCGCCAGCGCCTGCGTGTCCGACAACGGCGACAGCGCGGCGACGAAGTCGACGACCCGCGCCGCGATGTCGTCGAGCTGCGCTTCATCGAAGCCGAGCAGATCGGCCACCGCGCAGACGGGCACGGTCATGCACCACGCATTCAGCGCGTCGGCATCGCCCGGCGCCGGCAACCGTCGCTCGGCAAGCTGCGCCGCGCGATCGCGCAGCGCATCCGTGTCGATCGGCGCGAACGCCGCGCGCAGCGCCTGCTTCGGCACGTCGTGCCTCGACGCGCCGTCGTTCATGCGCACCAGCTCGCCGAACAGCGCGCCGGCCGTCGTGCCTCGCAACGCGGGCGGCACCGGTGTGTCGAGCGGGCGTACGCGGCAAGCGGGATGGCCGAGCACGGCCGTCACCGCCGACGCGCGGCTCGCGACCCACAGGCCGAGCGAGGCGTCGAACGCGAGCGGCGGCCCGTCGACGAGCGTCGCGTAGTAGGGGTAGGGATCGCGGTGCGTCACCGCTGCAATGGGATCGGTCGGGTTCATGCGCCCAGTATCGATGCAGTGCACCGCCGCATGTTTCGGGTTCACGTGAAATGTCGCGGCGCGGACGCCGCAACGACGGACAAAGGTCAGGCGGCCGAACGGTAGCGATGCGACTGCATGCGCATCCGGACGCGCCCGGCCGAAATCGCGCGCGGCTCGGGCGCCACCGTGTCGTGATGGAACATTTCCTGCCGGAATTCGCCGTTTTCGTCGAACCACTGGCAGATCAGCCAGTCGCCGTCGTCGAATACGACCGGCCCCGCATAGGTGACGGTCATGCGCGGCCCGCCCGTTTTCAGCGTCACCACATCGCCGACGCGAAACCTGACGCGCTGATTTTCTCGGATCGTCATCGCTCTCTCGGATTTTATATATTGATATTCCCGGCGGCCCACCGACCGGTCATTTGAGTGTGCCGCAGATTATCAATCAAAAAACCGGCCGGCAACTGCCACGCATAAAAATGCACTGCTCGGGAAAATGCAACGATGCGCGCCACCGGTACGCTCGGCGGGCCGCCGATCGCCCGATCCGGCGGGGCTGGCACGGCGGATCGGGTCAAGCGGGGAAAATGCGGAGAATAGCCGATGGTTTTCGCGCCGTCATCGTCGGTTAATTCAGACGCGAAATAGCTTGATTATTGTCAATCGACGTTTCCACTGGAAACGATCCCATGTTTTATTGACGGTCATTCCCCGAACAAAACCGGCGAATTATCGGGTGCCGCAAACCAGCGGTTGATGTCGCGCCCCGGCACGGCCGCCTGCGTGAACGTGAACGTGCCGTCGCGCACCATCTCGGTCGCGGCGCGCAGGAATGCGCCGAGCGCGGCCCGTGCCAGCGCGCCGCCGACGCTGACACGCTTCACGCCGAGCGCCGCCAGTTCGTCCAGGCTCAGCAACCCGCCCTGCAGCCCCATCACGACGTTCACGGGCGCGCCGACCGCACGCGTCACCGCCGCAATTTCGTCGGCATCGGTGATACCCGGCGCATACAGCACGTCGGCGCCCGCGTCGCGATAGGCGACGAGCCGTGCGATCGTGTCGTCGAGGTCGCGGCGGCCGTGCAGGTAGTTTTCGCAGCGCGCGGTCAACGTGAACGGAAACGGCAGCGCACGCGCCGCGTCGACGGCCGCCGCGATGCGCTCGACCGACGCGTCGCGCGCGTAGATCGGCGCATCGGCACGGCCCGTCGCGTCCTCGATCGAGCCGCCGACCGCACCGGCCTCGGCCGCCAGCCGGATCGTTTCGGCCACCGTGTCGGGCGCGTCGCCGAAGCCGTTCTCGAGATCGGCGCTCACCGGCAGGCCGCCCGCGGCGACGAGATCGGCAATATGGTCGAGCATCGCGTCGCGGTCGATCGCGTTGTCGGGCTGCCCTTTCGAAAATGCGTAGCCGGCGCTCGTGGTGGCGAGCGCCTCGAAACCGGCCATCGCCAGCAGGCGCGCGGTGCCGGCGTCCCACGGGTTCGGGATGATGAACGCACCGGGGCGCGTGTGCAGCGATCGGAAAGCTTCGGCGTGACGGGCCTGCAGGTCGGAGCGGGTCATCGTGGACTCCCGGATGGTGATGACGGATGAGCTTACGCCGGTCGTGCGCGCGACGTTTCAGCATGGGCCGAAATGTCGTCGCGCGACCGGAAAAAGTCCGAGGCGCCGGGTGCACGCCGCCGGCCGCCTTCGCTTACGTCGATGCAGGCGCCCCGCCGTCGATGCCGAGCAACACGTCGGTGACAGCCTCGGAAAACTGCATCGTGCGGCCGTCGATCAGCACGGCGGCCGGATGCGACGGATCGCGCACCGCCTGTGGCACGCCATGTGCGATCAGCACGCGCGCGCACGCCTCCCAGTCGGGTACGTCGACACCCTCCGGTTCGTTGACGGACGCCCACGACAACGTGCCGAGCGCGTCGCTCCCGAATCCGTGCGGCTCGCGCCAGCTGGCGCCGTGCGCAAGCAGGAACGCCAGCAGATCGGCATCGCCACGGAACACCGCATGATTGAGCGCACTCGCGTCCCAGTCGCCGCCGCGCGCGGCAATCGGCCAGCCCAGCTCGACCATGACCTTCACCGCGTCGCGCGAACCCCACGCGGCGGCATCCGGCAGTTGCCGCAGCCGGTCCCCGGTCAGCGCGCCGGGCAGTTCGGGATGGCGCGCCTGGATACGCCGTGCGTCGTCGGCGTCGGCACGCGCGCAAGCTGCCACGAACGCGTCGTCCGCGCCGAGCGCCTCTTGCGCGCCGGCGGCGCGCAACAGCGCCGCGACGTCGGTCAATCCGGCCTGCATGGCCAGCCGGTACGCACTGACACCCGCCTGCGTGCATGCGCGGGGATCGGCGCCGGCCGCCAGCAGCGCGGCGACATGGCGCGCCGGGCAACGCACGGCGATCGCGCGCAACAACGGCGCGCCCCACATCTTCGTCGGCCCTTCCCCGGCCGGCTCGTTCGGGTCGCCTCCATGTGCGAGCAGCAGTTCGAGCGCGGTTGCGTCCGGCACGTCGAGTGCGCGCCGCAGTGCATTCGTCCCGTCCACCCGTGCGCCGTGCTCGAGCAGCAGACGCGTGCACGCCGGGTTTTCCACCGAGTGATACAGCGATTCGCCGTCGTTCGGGTCGGCGCCGGCTTCCAGCAACATCGCCGTGAGTGCCAGATCGCGATTGACGCCCGCGGCACCGTACAACGCCGACAGCGGCCCCGACTCGTCGGGCTCGGCGAGCGAAGCCGGCGGAAACCGGTTGCCGATCCGCTGGTTCGGATCCGCGCCGGCATCGAGCAGATGACGTGCGCAGGCGCGCAACCTGACGGCGAACCCGGGAATCTGCCCGAGCCGCGAATGCGTGACGGCGACCAGCGGCGGCAGCTTCAACGCACCGCCGGCGCGCGCGATCCAGCCGGGATCGGCGGCCAGTGCCGCCTTCACCGCGTCGAGATCGCCCGCCGCGCACGCGATGGCCGGATCGGCCGAAACGAGATCGGGATGATCGAGCAACAATTGTGCGGCGACGCGCGGCCGCGACGCGCCGAAGCCGCCGGTCACATCGCCGCCGTAGGCGAGGTCGAGCCAGCGCCGGATCAACTGCGACCTCGGTTGCGCGCCAAGCGCATGGGTTTCGACGAACGCGCCGAGATCGGCCCATGATGCAAAGCCGTACTCGCGCGCAATGCACGACTGCGCGTCGTGCAACCGGAGCCCGAGCGCGAGCGCTTCGTCGTGCGTGCGGTTCGTCGCGGCAGGGAGAAACCGGACAAAGCGCGCGACGGCATCGGCGTCACCCTGTCGGTACAGGCGCAACAATTCCTTGGCCTGCTTTTTCAGATGATCGGGATTGGCCCTGGGAGGCAGCTTTTTCATGCGAATCCTCGTGCAGTCATGGCCGAAGGTCCGCAATACCGCCAGCACAAAGGATGGGGAAGACTGGAGTCGATGCGACAGGTGGGTTCAACCCTTTCCGCGGACCCGGAAGCGACCTGCATCGCTGCCCGGTATCGTAGGCGACGGCCGGCGGCATCGTCAACCGTGCCGCCGGCGCCGCCACTCAGCCCGCGAGTTTCTTCGTCAGGAAAATACGCGTGTGCCCGACCGGATAGTCCGGCAGTTCGCCGAAGCGGACGTAGCCGCGTTTCTCGTAGAACGGCCGCGCCTGGAAATCGAACGTGTCGAGCCACGCGCTGTGGCAGCCGCGCGCGACGGCCTCGGCTTCGGCGAGATCCATGATGCGCGTGCCGGCGCCCTGGCCGCGCGCGGCCTCTGGCACCACGAGCAGGTCGACGTGCAGCCAGCCGAACGCCGTGCCGCCCCACAGGCCGCCGATCACCGCCCCTGTGTCGTCGGTCACGACCACGGCCAGCGGCCGGAACCCGGCCGGGCCGGCCTGACTTTCGTTGAATCGAACGAGCGGCGCGACGATCTGCTTGCGTATGTCCGCGTCGCCCGCGTCGGTCACTTCGTACGTGAACGTCATCGGTTGCGTCGGGTTGAATCTTGAAAGGGAATCGGCCGAAGCCGCACGCGCCGCGCGCGTCAAACGACGTAGGCGCCCTTCGCGTGCAGTTCCGCTTCGGTACGCTCGAGCGCCGCGATCGCATCGCTGCCTTCGAGCGCGAGCAACTGCGCGACCAGCGCCTCGGCCATCGCATGCGCGGCCACCAGCGACGGGAAGAACGACGGGCTGTCGTGCGTGAAGATCAGTTGCGCGTCCGCGTGCAGCGCGATCGGCGACACCGCGCTGTCGGTAATCGCGACGATCTTGCTGCCCTGCGCTTTCGCGGCCTGCGCGACACGCGTCGCTTCCGCCGAGTACGGCGCGAAGCTGACGACCACGGTCACGCTCTGCTTCGCGATCGTCCGCAGTTCCATCTCGAGCGAACCGGCGACGCCGTTGAGCAGCGACACGGTCGGGCGGAACAGCCGGTAGCCGTACACGAACCCGAACGCGACCGGATAGCACGAGCGGAACCCCGCCACATGCACATGCGATGCCTTGCGGATCAGCCTGGCCGCGTCCGCGAGCGCGTGCTCGTTCTGCGCGGCGGTGGCCGACAGGTTGTGCTGCTGCGCGGCGAGCAGGTCATGCGCGAGCGACGCCTTCGCGTCGGGTCGCACGAGCGAGCGCGCGCGCTGCGTGAGCGGCTCGGGGCGCGTGCGCACGCGCGCGACGCACAGATCGCGCAACTCGTTCCAGCCGGGGAAACCGAATTGCTGCGCGAGCCGCACGAGCGACGCAGGCTGCACCTGCGCGCGCTGCGCGACCTTGCGCATCGACGACGTGGCGACCTCGTCGGGATGATCGAGCAGGAAGGCAGCGCCCGCCTGGAATTGCGGGCTCAGCTCGGAAAATTGCGCCCGGATCCGGGACGCGAGTTCGTCGAAATTGGCGGCCATCTTGGTGGGAACGGGAACCGGTCGTCCATGGTATCACCGGCCCCGCACGCACCGGTCAGCGCAGCACTTCGACGTGATCGGCGTCGACCTTCACGCTGCCCGACCATTTGCGCTCGAATTCGCCGGTCACCTTCACTTCGCTCTTGTCGCTGACGGGCTGGCCGGCCGCCCACAGCTTGCGGTCGATCTCGACGCGGATCGTGCCGGTCGCATCGGCGAACTCGTAGTCCTCGCCGCCGACGTGCTTGACGAGGCGCCCCTGCAACTGCACGTGCTGGTCGTCCTTGCCGTTGGCGAGCAGCTCCTTCACGGTCGTCGTGGTCAGCGTGGACGGCCCGGTATATTCCGCGTAAACGGCGGCGGGCAGCACGGCAAGCGCAACTGCCAGGATTCTCGTCAGGTGTTTCATGGTCTTGTTCCTCCGGTTTTGGTCGTGCGCCGCGCCCCTCTTGAGCGCGACGGCCCGAGATTACGGAGCGTAAGATTAAGCAAACCTGAAGGTCGCCCCGAAGCGGCGCGTGGCCGGACCGAAACGGTGCGCCAACGCACCGGGGCACCGGCGTTTAAGCTCCCGCTAAGGCACGCGCGCTTATCATGGGAACCCCGGGCGTTGCCGCGCCCTGCTGAAGAGACATGAATCCATGCGCGTACTGCTCGTCGAGGACGATCCGCTGATCGGCAGCGGGCTCGAACAGGGCCTCAAACAGGAAGGCTTCGCGGTCGACTGGGTGAAGGATGGCGATGCCGCGTCGCTCGCGCTGCGCTCGACCGGCTACGGCCTGCTGTTGCTCGATCTCGGGCTGCCGAACCGCGACGGCCTGTCGGTGCTCGCGGCGCTGCGCCGCCGCGACGAAAACCTGCCCGCGATCATCATCACCGCGCGCGACGGCGTGCCCGACCGCATCGCAGGGCTCGACAGCGGCGCGGACGACTATCTCGTCAAGCCGTTCGAGCTCGACGAACTGCTCGCCCGCATCCGCGCGGTCAACCGCCGCCACGCGGGCCGCGCGCAGACGACGCTCGCGATCGGCCCGCTGCGGCTCGATCCCGTCAAGCACCTCGTCTGGCTCGACGATGACGAAGTGCCGCTGTCGCCGAAGGAGTTCGTGCTGCTGCACGAGCTGATGCGCGAACCCGGCGCGGTGATTTCGCGCGAGCAGTTCGAGGAGCGGCTGTACAGCTGGGGCGAGGAAATCGAGAGCAACGCGGTGCAGGTGCACATCCACAACCTGCGCAAGAAGCTCGGCCACGACATGATCCGCACGGTGCGCGGCGTCGGCTACCGGATCGGTGACGGCACATGACGCACGTGCAACGCGCGATCGCGCGCTGGCGCAACGCGTCGCTGCGGCGGCGCCTGCTGACGTGGCTGTTGCCGGCCGCGTGCGTGATCGGCCTGGTCGCGAGCGCCGGCACCTACTGGGGTGCGCTGCGCGAACTCGACGACCTGCTCGACGACCAGATGCGCAGCATGTCGAGGCAAATCGTCGTCGGCCCGAACGGCGAGCTGTCGTTCAGCGACCATGCGAACGGCAAGCACGGCTTCGAGGCGAGCGACCCCGATGCAGTGCTGCTGCAGGTGTGGCGCAACGGCACGCTGATGTATTCGACCGACCGCGAATCGAAGCTGCCGCCGCCCGAGCAGAAGGGCATCGCGAGCGTCGACGTCGGCGGCCAGCCGTGGCGCACCTATGTGACCGAACGCGGCGGCACGACGATCCGGCTCGCGCAGGCTCGACATGCGCGCTGGGAAGCGATCGCCGGCATCGCCGTGCACCTGCTGTGGCCGGTGTTCTCGATGCTGCCGCTGCTCGCCATCGGACTGTGGTTCGGCATCGGCGCGGGGCTGCGGCCGCTGCGCACGATCGCATCAGGCCTGAAACGCAGGAATGCGAACAACCTCGAACCGGTCGACGTCGCATCGATGCCGAACGAGGTCCGCCCGCTCGCGGAGGCGATCAACGACCTGCTCACGCGGCTCGACCGCTCGTTCACGCTGCAGCGGCACTTCATCGCCGATGCCGCGCACGAGTTGCGCACGCCGATCATGGGGTTGTCGATCCAGTCGCAGCTGCTGCGACGCGCGGCGACCGCGGAGGAACGCGAACATATCCTCGCGCAGATCCATGCGGGCACGACACGCCTCGGCCATCTCGCCGAGCAGTTGCTGACGCTCGCGCGCCTCGAACCCGATGCGCAAGCGGCCGCATCGGCGTCGGCGCCCGTCGATCTCGCCGCGCTGTGCCGGTCGGTGGTGTCGGACCGCGCACGCGTCGCCGACGCGCACCGGATCGATCTCGGTGCGATCGTCGCCGCGCCCGTGATGGCGGCAGGCAACGCCGACACGCTGCGCGTGCTGCTGAACAACCTCGTCGACAATGCGATCCGCTATGCGGGCGACGGCTCGCGTGTCGACGTGTCCGCGCGCATCGACGGCACGACGCCCGTGCTCGAAGTCGCCGACGACGGCCCCGGGATTCCGGAAGCCGAACGCACGGACGTGTGGGAACGCTTCTATCGCGGCGAAGGGGCGCAAGCCGTCACGTCGTCGGGCAGCGGGCTCGGGCTGTCGATCGTCAAGCGGATCGCCGAACAGCATCGCGCGACGGTTGCACTCGGCACCACGCAAGGCGGACGCGGGCTGACCGTCACGGTGCGGTTTCCCGCACCGGCCTGATGCACGCGTGACCGCCGGCTTTTCCACAGATTATGTTGGCAAGCTTGTGGACAACCTTCCATTAACGGCACCAAGCCCTTGATCGGAAAGGGTTTGTCGGGGCTGCGCGGCAAATGCGCCAGGTGGCCGCAAACCGGTGCGTGATGCACCGCGCCCGGTCAGCCACGCACCTCGCGCGACTCAATTGTCGTCAACGATCTGTTCGACCCGCAGGCCGGTCGAGGTTTCGAGAATGCTGGCGTGCTGCGCCACGCGGCAATACAGACGCCCTTTCGGATAGTCGTCCGGCTTCGGGCGCGTGCGATCCTCGACGTGAACGACGACGGTCCCGTCGCTCGGAAAGGCACCGACATGTTCGCCCATGTAATAGAGCTGACCGTTCAACTGGTAATAGCCCTGCCCGAGGTACCAGAACGAATCCTTTCCCGTTGCGATCGGCTTGTCGCGGAGATAGATCGCCTCCCCCTTCCTGACGATCGGGAAGAACAACAAGCCGATTTTCGATTCGATGATCGTGTAGTGATTGGCACGGATGTCGTCGATCACCTTGTCACGGAGTTCGTCGCTCATGTGCTGGGCCTTGCCAAAATACGCGGTCCGATAGTTGGCCGGGATACACGCATGGGCACTCGTGCCGCATACCACCGCCAGCAACGGCACGGCGATCATCTTCCTGATCGTACTCACTGATTTCTCTCCAGGTTCCTTGTTGTTGGCCAGCAATCCGTCGCAACCGATGCTTTCGGTGCCGGATCGCGCCCCAAGTGTACCGATCCATCGTCGTGTGGCGACGTTCATCCATCAACTTGACAACCAGTTGTCCATTACGTAAAGTGGTTGTCAATTTACGATGCGAGTGGGACATGACGAAATCCGCGAAGTTGACCGCCGTCGCGCTGTCCGTATTCCGGTTGAACGGGTTGCTGATCGAATGGGGCAACGCCTTTTCCGGGCCACATGGCCTGACCAGTGCGCGCTGGCAGGTGCTGGGCGCGATCTCGATGGCGCCGGACGCGCCGAACATCCCGCAGATTGCCGATGCGATGGGTATCACGCGGCAAGCGGTGCTGAAACAGATCAACGTGCTGACCGAAGAAGGGCTGGTCCTGTCCTTGCCCAACCCGGCGCACAAGCGCTCGCCCCTTTATGCGCTGACGCCGCGCGGCGAAGCGGCCTATCAGGCCGTGGTCGAGCAGTGGCAACAGCATGTCCGCGACATCGCGGGCGAATTCAGCTCGGCCGACCTCGATGCCGCCATTCGCGTGCTGTCGGCGATGTCCAGCGCACATGGCCAGGACGGCCACGTGTAACCACCCGCCAGCCCGCTACCTCACCAGGAGTTCCCATGCCTCACTTCAAGCCGATGGATCCGGCCTTTCCGATCCAACAACAGATAACGATCGACGCGGAGCCGGTCGTTCTCGTCAACGTGTTCACACTGGAACCTGCGGAAGAAGCCGACTTTCTCGCCGTATGGAAGGACGACGCGGAATTCATGAAGCGGCAGCCGGGCTTCATCTCGACCCAGCTTCATCGCGCGCTTGGCGACAGTCCGACCTACCTGAACTACGCGATCTGGGAATCGACCGAAACGTTTCGCGCGGCCTTCACGCATCCGGAGTTCGTCGCCAAGCTGTCGGCCTATCCGTCGTCCGCGGTCGCCAGCCCGCACCTGTTCCAGAAAGTCGGCGTCGCCGGTATCTGCACCGCGTAAGTGCGCGTGCGCGACGTGGCAGCGCGTGGCATCCATCGGTGCCGCACCGACCCATCGCGAACGCGGACTTCTCCACAGAAAATGTTGGCAAGCTTGTGGATATCCTGCGCACCGCGTCGCTAAACCCTTGATCCGATGGACTTAGGCACGCGTGATGCAGACGAGGCCCGGGCGCTGGCCGTCACGCATGTCGCTTCGCCCCAGTTCGCATCACGACGCCACGGCGATGCACGCCGCGACCGCCCCACGCGGGTCGGCCGGCTGCCGCGCCACTTACCCACAGATTGTGTTGGCAAGCTTGTGGATATCCTGCGCAAGCGTGCGCTAACCCGTTGATCGGTCTGCCATTCGTGCGCCCTGCCACCGTTTCAGCAACGCGCGGCGCAAGCGTGTGCGGAAGCGGACGACCCGACGCTACGACACCATCCGCCCGCGCCTTGACGCCCGTGCACGTCACGCATCAAGATCATGCGAGCCGCACGCGGCCGCGCATCGTCGGCGTCGCGCGCCGGCCTGGCGGGCCGGCCGCTGCGCCGGCGCCGCACCACGACACATCACTCCGAGGAAGACCATGGAACACTTCACCGCGTGGCAGTTGCTCGTCTCGCTCGTGCTCGTCGCCATCGTCGTCTATCCGTACGTTCGCATCGTCCGGCGCACCGGACATTCGGGCTGGTGGATCCTGACGATGTTCGTCCCGGTCCTGAACTTCATCATGCTGTGGGTGTTCGCGTTTGCGCGCTGGCCCACGGTCGACGATCGGCAGCGCTGAACGTCGCGGCGACGGCCCGCGGGCTTGTCCACAGATTTTGTTGGCAAGCATGTGGATAGCCTGCGCATACCGCGACCAAGCGCTTGATCCGAAAGACTTTGTCCGCGCCGCTTCGAATGCGGCACACGGCCGGTAAATCGCCGGTTGCGTGCCCTTCCGTGGCGTGACGAGTCGCCCGCCGCGCCGGCCTGCCCGCTTGTCCACAGATTTTGTTGGCAAGCATGTGGATAGCCTGCGCATACCGCAGCCAAGCGCTTGATCCGAAAGACTTTGTCCGCGCCGCTTCAAACGCGGCACGACCGCTCGCGCCACGGCGAACACGGCAGCACGCTGGCTTGTCCACAATTTTTGTTGGCAAGCATGTGGATATCCTGAGCATGCGTGACCTAAGTCGTTGATCGCACAACGTTTGGTCAGGCGGATCACGACTGCGGCACGGCGTGCAGGCGGATCGCGCCGCGCACGCCGCACCGCCCGGCTCAGCCGAGCGTCTGCGCGACGATGCGGGCGACCGACGCGATCACATCGTCCTTCGCACGCGCATCGGCTTGCGCCTGCGTGTAGTACACGACCAGCACGATCGGTGCGCCCGACGCCGGCCAGATCACGCCGGCATCGTTCGTCGTCCCGTAGTCGCCGGTACCTGTCTTGTCGCCCACCTGCCACCCGGCCGGCACGCCCGCGCGGATCCGCTTGTCGCCGACCTTGTTGCCGCGCAGCCAGGTAACGAGCTGCGCACGCTGCGCGGCCGGGAGCGCCTCGCCGAGCGTGAGCGCACGCATGCTCGCGGCCATCGCGGCAGGCGTCGTCGTGTCGCGCGGGTCGCCCGGCAGCGCGGTATTCAGTTCGGTCTCCCATCGATCGAGCCGGAACGTGTCGTCGCCGATCGAGCGCGCGAACGCGGTCACGGCGGACGGACCGCCGATCAGCTTCATCAGCAGGTTCGCGGCCGAGTTGTCGCTGTACTGGATCGCGGCCTCGCACAGCGCGGCGACCGTCATGCCCGCGCCGACATGCTTCTCCGACACCGGCGAATAGTTGACGAGGTCGGCCTTCGTGTAGGTCACGCGCTGTTGCAGCAGGCCCGGGCGATCGACGCTCTGCGCAAGCACCGCCGCGCTCAGCATCGCCTTGAACGTACTGCAGAACGGAAAGCGCTCGCCCGAGCGATGCTCGATGATCCGGCCGCTCGCGGTATCGATCGCGCACACGCCGAGACGGCCGCCCGCGCCGCGCTCGAGATCGGCAATCGCCGCCGCGGCTGCCGCCGGCGCCACGGCGTCCGCGGCAGCCGCCGCTGCCGAATTGGCCTCACCCGGCACGGCGGCTCGCGACGCGCACGCGGTGACGGTAAGAACGAGCGGCGCCGTCGCGGCGGCCAGCAACAGGGTTCGACGTTTCGATGAGTAGGTCATGTCGGTTGTCTCGTGGTGGAATGGAGGCGAATCGATGTTGAAAACGGCCGGCCGCCGAGACAGCACTATCGGGACTTTACGGTTGACTGACAAGCAACGATAATTGAGCGCTGACAAAAGAAAATCTTATGACTAAGCTCCGCCCGCATCTTCCGCTCAATGCGTTGCGCGCGTTCGAATCGTCGGCGCGCCACCTGAACTTCACACGCGCCGGCCTCGAGCTGAGCGTGACCCAGGCCGCGGTCAGCCAGCAGGTGCGCTCGCTCGAGGAACGGCTCGGCTGTACGCTGTTTACACGGCTGCCGCGTGGCCTCGGGCTCACCGACGAGGGCCGTGCGCTGCTGCCCGTGCTGAGCGACGCGTTCAGCCGCATCGAGACGGTGCTCAAGCAGTTCGACGGCGGGCGCTTCCGCGAGGTGCTGACGCTCGGCGTCGTCGGCACCTTTGCCCTAGGCTGGCTAATGCCGCGGCTGAAGCAGTTCGGCGATACGCACCCGTTCGTCGAGCTGCGGCTGCGCACCAACAACAACGTCGTCGATCTCGCCGCCGAGGGCCTCGACTTCGCGATCCGCTTCGGAGAAGGCAACTGGCCGGCGACGCGCAACGAGCGCTTGCTCGACGCGCCGCTCACCGCGCTGTGCGCGCCGGAGATCGCGCGGCGCCTCGCGCAGCCGGCCGATCTCGCGAACGAAACGCTGCTGCGCTCGTACCGCACCGACGAATGGCACGGCTGGTTCGACGCCGCGCAGCTCGAGCCATGGGCGGCCAACGGGCCCGTGTTCGATTCGTCCCGGCTGATGGTCGAGGCCGCGATGCAGGGTGCGGGGGTCGCGCTCGCGCCGGCCTGCATGTTCGCGCGCGAACTGCAGCTCGGCCTGCTCGCGCGGCCGCTCGACATCGACGTGTGTGCGGGCGGTTACTGGATCACGTCGCTGAAATCGAAACCGCTGACACCCGCGATGACGCTGTTTCGCGACTGGATCGTGGCCGAAGCGGCCGGCACGATGCCGGGCGCGTAACGCGCGCTTGTCCACAGAAAGTGTTGGCAAGGATGTGGATATCCTGGGCACCCGGCACCTAAGCCATTGATCGTGCACGAATTTACTTTCCGACACACACATCGGGCAGCCTTTGTGCACGGGCTTCGCACGCCTGTCGCATTCGGGCCCGATACTCAACCAATGCGACGCAATCGATTGCGAGTTGTCCACAGAATATGTTGGCAAGCCTGTGGATATCCATCAGATCCGGCGCGTAACATATTGATACACAAGGGGATTCAATATCCGGACCTTGACCGGTCAATGGTGTGGCACCGGAAAGGCATTCGCACCGCACTCCGGACAACCTCCAGGCACGCGCCGCGCGCGTGATCGAAGGCCGGGCAGTTCTCCACAGATTGTGTTGGCAAGCTTGTGGATATCCTGCGCACCGGCCACCTAACTCATTGAGCGCACGGGGTTTTGTGCTTCATCTGCAGAATCGGGCAGCGCCGGCGCAGCCCGTGCGGCTGGCGCCGGCGCAAGCCGTGCCTCAATGCCGGTCGAGCCCGCCGCGCAGTTCGCTGGCCTTGTCGCGCAGCGCTTCGTAACCCGAGCGCGCATGCTCGGGCAGGTCGGGATCGCCGATCAGTGCGCCGAGCGTTTCGATCAGGCTGAACAAAATGCCCTTCGCCGCGCCGACCGCGATGCTCTGCGATTCGATCGACTTGTGCAGGTGGTCGACCGCCGCTTCGAGATTCTCGAGCTTGTGCTCGCCGTCGTCGGGCCGGTTGTCGGTCGTCATCGTCTACCTCCGCCATCGTTCAAGGGTCATGTCACGATTCTATGCCGCTGCGCGCGAACGTGGCGCGACATCGCGCAACGTTCGCGCAGCACGGCGCTACAGCACCGCGACCACCTTCACGCGGCCCGGCTGCTCCGCCGCCGCGACGACCTGGCCGTCGACCCGGCGGAACGTCAGCGACACGGTTTCGTCGCCGACGCGCAGCGCGTCGATCCGCAGCCAGTCGACGCCTTCCGGCAGCGCCGGGCGCTCGACGCGCACCTCGTGGCGCGACGCGTCGATGCTCACGCCGAGGCACGCCTGCAGCATCATGAACGGCGCACCGGCCGCCCATGCCTGCGGCAGGCAGGCCACCGGATACGCGGTCGGCGGTTCGCCGCGCCGGCGCGGGAACCCGCAGAACAGCTCCGGCAAGCGCATCTCGAAACTCACCGCCGCCTCGAACAGCGCGCGCAGCAGGTTCACCGCGGCCGTCTTGTCGCCGTAGCGTGCGAGCCCGCGTGCGATGAGCGCATTGTCGTGCGGCCATACCGAGCCATTGTGATAGGCCATCGGGTTGAAGCGCGGCTGGCCGGCCGCGAGCGTGCGGATGCCCCACCCCGTCTGGAACAGCGCCGAGCCGAGCACGCCGGCCACCGCCGCGCCGCGCTCGGCGTCGGGCAGCCCGAACGCGAGCAGGTGCCCCGCGTTCGACGCGAACACACGACACAAATCGCCATGACCGTCGAGCGCGATCCCGTAGAAATCGCCTTCCGGCATCCAGAACAGCGCGTCGACCTGTTCGCGCAGCGTCTTCGCGCGCAGGGCATAGCGCGTCGCATCGGCTGCGTGGCCGCGCCGGTGCGAGCACGCCGACATCGCATCGAGCGCCGCGCACGCATAGGCCTGTACTTCGACGAGCGCGATCGGCCCGTCGGGGAAGCGACCGTCCGCATGGAACACCGAATCGTGGCTGTCCTTCCAGCCCTGGTTCGCGAGGCCGCGCTCCGACGTGCGCTGGTAATCGAGGAGTCCGTACGGATTGCGGTCGCACTTGTCGATCACCCATTGCGCGGCGCGTTCGAGCGCGGGCCACAGCTCGTCGATCAACGCATCGTCGCCGGTGCGTTCGACATAGGCGCCGGCCAGCACGATGAACAGCGGCGTCGTGTCGACACCGCCGTAGTACAGCGCGAACGGTACTTCGCCCGTCGCGGCCATCTCGCTGCGGCGGAACTCGTGCATGATCTTGCCGGGCTCCGCGTCGCGGAACGCGGACGTTTCGCGCGCCTGGTGCTCGGCCAGAAACCGCAGCACGCCGCGCGCGAGCGACGGCTGCAGCCACAGCATCTGCAGCGACGTGATCACCGCGTCGCGGCCGAACGGCGTCGAGAACCACGGAATGCCCGCATATGGGTACGGCCCCGTGTCGAGCTGCGTCGTGAGGAGCCCGAGATCCGCGAGCGAGCGGTCGAGCCACGCGTCGAACAGCGGATTTCCGGTGTTCACGCGCGCCATCGATTCGCGCCGCGCGCGCATCTCGCGATGCACGCCGACAAGCGCAGTGCGCAGCGCGACGCGACCGCATCCGGGCCCTTCGACATGCGCCGGGCCGAGCGTCGCATCGACGGTCAGGTAGATCGACACACAGGCCTGCGCGGCGATCGTCAGCGTGTAGTCGGCGCGATCGACCGACAGCGCGTCGGGCGCCGGCGAGAAATGCACGGTCACGTTGCGCTCGACGCTGTCGAGGCCGTCGTAACGCAGCCGCACCGCGCCTGCATCGACGCGCGGAGCAACGACCGTGCCGCGCTTCGGGCGCTGCGTGCCGCGCACCTCGAACATGTCCTTGAAATCGGCCGCGAACGACAGCGACAGCGGCACCTCGGCTTCGCTCGCACCGTAGTTCGTCAGCGTCAGCGCTTCATAAAGCACGTCGCCCGCGAGCACGCGCATCCGCTCGATATGGATCACGCCCTCGGGTGTCTCGTGGCCGCCGAGCGGCGGCAACGGGCGGTTGGTCAGGTGCGCGGTGAACGACGCGTTGTCGGCGCTCGTCGCGCCCGACAGCAGCGACGGCGCGCGGCCGCCGAACGTCAGGCGCCATTTCGACAGCACGCGCATGTCGTCGACGAACAGGCCGTCGTCATGCCCGCCGATGTCGCCGAGCGCGTCGCTGACCACGAACGCGTCGCCGGATTTCAGTACGTACTGGTTGTTGCGCGCGAGGGCCTGTGGATCGGCTTCGGGCGCGATGAAGGCGGGACCCGACGCGGCGGTCGGGGCAGCAGGCGCGACTTGCGGCGCCTGCGTCGTGGCGGCTTCGGCGTGATTCGGCATCGATGCTCCTGTGTCGAGGCGCAACGCGCGGCGCGCGTCGCGTATTTCGCACAGGATAGGCCAGAACGGGGTACGTGCGCAGCGACGAAAAAGACGCGACGCCCGGCGACGTTACCGTCGCCGCCAGGCATCGCGCACAGGCACATCACGTGCAGCTCAGAACTTCCACAGGATGTTGCCGAGGATTGCGTTGTCGCGCACGCCGCTGCCGTACTGGCCGCTGTACGTGAGGCCGAGCGTCAGGCGCTTCGTGATGTTCGCGTCGATACCGGCTTCGAGCACCGCGCTGTCGCGAGCAATCGGCACACCCGACACCTGGAACGACGTGCCGCCGTTCGCGAACGTGAACGCCGACGACGGCCGCACGTTGCCGAACGCATGCCGCCAGCCGACCGTCCCGCGCGCGGTGAACGTGCCGCTCGCAATCGAGCCGAGCTGCGACGCCGCGCGCAAACCGAGGGTCGAGAAGCCGACGTGAGTCGTCTCGCCGCCGGCACGCAGCGCGGCCGCGCCACCCGTTTCCGTATAGCCGTCGGTATGCAGGTTCACATACGCGAGGCCCGCGAACGGTTCGATCGCCACGGGCCCGACCGGCAGCGCGTAGCCGACTTCGCCGAACACCTGCGCCGAATTCGCGTCGTAGCCGGCCGAATCGTGATCCGAGAATCCCGCGAAGCCCGGATTGCGATCGCTGTTGATCCGGTACCACGTGTACGACGCGCCACCGCGCACGCCGAGCGCACCGTACTGCGCGCCGCCGTACAGCGACAGGTAGTAGCTGTTCACCGCCGCCGACGAGCTCTGGTCATTGTCGAGCGAGCTATGCGTAACGCCCGCGGCCAGACCCGCGCGCCACTTGTCGTTGAGCGCCATGTCGGCGCCGGCGATGAAGCCCGTCATGCTGCGGTTGATCGTCGACGCGTTGCCGTCGCCGGTAAGCCGGCTGCGGCCGCCGAACGCCTGCCCCCAGACGACCGGTTGATAAGGCGTGCCGCCGTAGCACCCCTCGCGCGAACCGATCCGGCGTTCCGGCGGCAGCGTCGGGTCGACCGCGCCGGCCGTGTTGTCGCCGCACAGCGCGGCGCCGCCCGACGACAGCGCGGCGAGCGGGCCCGATCCGGGCGCGAGGCCCTGGCGGACGCGATCGGTCACCGCATCGCGCACATAGCGGCTATCGAGCAGCAGCATGCTCTTCATGCTGGCCTGCAGTTCGCCGTCGAGCATCCCGTACGCGCGGCGTGCGGTGGGCGCGTCGGTCGTCAGCACCGCGTCGTACAGCGGGTTGCCGGCGCCGAGCCCGCCGAGCGCGGTCGCGACCGACCGCTGGTTCGGCGTCGTCGCGACGTCCGGCAGCGACGTGCCGTTTTCGACGAGTCGCAGGTACACGTGATTCGGGTCGTAGCTGAGCGTCGGCATCAGGAACGCGTAGTTCGCATTCACCTGGCTGAACGCGCCCTGCACGCCCGATGCCGCCGTCACGATCGTGTAGGTCGTGCTCGGCTGGTAGCCGCTCTGGTTCGCGATCACCTGCACGGTGCCGCCGTTCAGCGTCGCCGTACCGCCCGCCGCGAGGCTGCCGCTTTGCTGCGGCGAGGCCGCGACCTGGAACGTCGAACCCGGCTGGAACGTGACATTGCCGCCCACGTTCAGCGCCGCGCCCGGCTGCGACGCGGCCGCCGTCGCACCGCCCTGCACCACGAGGCCGCCGATCGTGCCGGTGCCCGTGACCGTCGCACCGTTCTGCACGGTCACGGTCGACTGGCCGAGCGACCCGTTGACCGCGAGCGTGCCCGCGTTGACCGTGGTCGGGCCGCTCAAGGTGCTGGCGCCCGTCAACGTCAGTTGCCCGCTGCCGGCCTGCGTCAGCGAGCCCGCGCCCGACAGCACGCTTGCAATCGTCACGTTGCCGGATTGATTGACGATCAGCGCGCCGTTGTCGACGACATTGCCGGCGATGCTGCCCGACGCGCCGCCGTTGCCGAGTTGCAGCGCGCCACCGACCGCGATCGTGGTGCCGCCCGTGTAGGTATTCGCGCCCGTCAGCGTCTGAACACCCGTGCCGGCGATCGTCACACCGCCCGCGCCGCCGATCGCGCCGCCGAACGTGCCGTTGCCGCTGCCGTTCAACGTCAGCGCATTCGCGCCGAGATTGACGGTCGCGCCGGTCGCGCCGTTCAACGTGCCGATCGTCTGCGCGCCCGACGCACCACTGACATCGAACGTCGCACCCGTGCCCGCGAGATTCACCGCGCCCGTCGACGCGAGGCCGCCGCCCGCGCCGAGCTCCAGCGTGCTGCCGCCGTTGATGGTCGTGCCGCCGGTGTAGGTGTTCGCGCCCGTCAGCGTTTGCGTGCCGCTACCGGCAACCGTCACGCCGCCCGCACCGCCGATCGTCCCGCCGAACGCTGCGTTGCCGCTGCCGTTCAGCGTCAGCGCATTCGTGCCCAGATTCACGCTGGTGCCGATGCCGCCGGACAGCGCGCCAATCGTCTGTGCGCCCGTCGCGCCCCCGACGTTGAACGTCGCGCCCGTGCCGGCGAGATTCACCGCGCTGCCCGACGCGAGGCTGCCGCCCGCACCCAGCGCGAGCGTGCTGCCGGTGCCGATCGTCGTGCCACCCGTGTAGGTGTTAGCGCCCGTCAACGTCTGCGTACCGGTGCCCGCGAACGTCACACCGCCCGTGCCGCCGATCGCACCGCCGAACGTGCCATTGCCGCTGCCATTCAGCGTCAGTGCGTTCGCGCCGAGGGTCACGTTCGTACCGGCGCCGCCGGACAGCGAGCCGAGCGTCTGCGCGCCCGATGCACCGCTCAGGTTGAACGTAGCGCCCGTGCCGGCGAGATTCATCGCGCTGCCCGATGCGAGGCTGCCGCCCGCACCCAACGCCAGCGTGCTGCCGCCGTTGATGGTCGTGCCACCCGTGAAGGTGTTCGCGCCCGTCAGCGTTTGCGTGCCGGCACCCGCGAACGTCACGCCGCCCGTGCCGCCAATCGCACCGCCAAATGTGCCGCCGCTGCCGTTCAACGTCAGCGCGTTCGCGCCGAGGTTTACGTTCGTGCCGGTCGCGCCGGTCAGCGTGCCGAGCGTCTGCGCGCCCGTCGCGCCGCCCAGGTTGAGCGTCGCGCCCGTGCCGGCGAGATTCACCGCGCTGCCCGACGCAAGGCTGCCGCCGGCGCCCAGCGCGAGTGTGCTGCCGCCGTTGATCGTCGTGCCACCCGTGTAGGTATTCGCGCCCGTCAGCGTTTGCGTGCCGGCACCTGCGAACGTCACACCACCCGTGCCGCCGATCGCGCCGCCGAACGTGTTATTGCCGCTGCCGTTCAACGTCAGCGCATTCGCGCCGAGGTTTACGTTCGTGCCGGTCGCGCCGGTCAGCGTGCCAAGCGTCTGCGCGCCCGTCGCGCCGCTGAGGTTGAACGTCGCGCCCGTGCCGGCGAGGTTCACCGCGCTGGGCGCGAGGCTGCCGCCCGCGCCCAGCGCGAGTGTGCTGCCGCCGTTGATCGTCGTGCCGCCCGTGTACGTGTTCGCGCCGGTCAGCGTCTGCGTGCCGCTGCCCGCGAACGTCACGCCACTGGTGCCGGCGATCACGCCGCCAAACGTGCCGTTGGTGCTGCCGTTCAACGTCAGCGCATTCGCGCCGAGGTTCACGTTCGTGCCGGTGGCGCCACTCAGCGTGCCGAGCGTCTGTGCGCCCGATGCACCGCTCAGGTTGAACGTCGCGCCTGTGCCGGCAAGGTTCACGGCACTGCCGGAAGCCAGGCTGCCGCCTGCGCCCAGCGCGAGCGTACTGCCGCCGTTGATCGTCGTGCCACCGGTATAGGTGTTCGCGCCGGTCAGCGTTTGCGTCCCGGTGCCCGCGAACGTCACGCTGCCCGTGCCGCCGATCGCACCGCCGAACGTGCCGCTGGCGGTTCCGCTCAGCGTCAGTCCGTTCGCGCCAAGATCCACGTTCGTGCCAGCCGCGCCGTTCAACGCGCCGATCGTCTGCGCGCCCGACGCACCGCTCAGGTTGAACGTTGCGCCTGCTCCGGCAAGGTTCACGGAACCGCCGGTAGCCAGGCTGCCACCCGCACCCAGCGCCAGCGTGCTGCCGCCGTTGATGGTCGTGCCACCCGTGTAGGTGTTCGCACCCGTCAGTGTTTGCGTACCCGTGCCCGCGAACGTCACGCCGCCCGTGCCGCCAATCGCACCGGCGAACGTACCGTTGGTGCTGCCGTTCAGCGTCAGCGCGTTCGCGCCGAGGTTCACGTTCGTGCCGCCGATGCCGCTCAGCGTGCCGAGCGTCTGCGCGCCCGATGCGCCGCTCACGTCGAACGTCGCACCCGTGCCTGCAAGATTCACTGCGCTACCCGAAGCCAGGCTGCCGCCCGCGACAAGCGCAAGCGTGCTGCCGCCGTTGATCGTCGTGCCGCCCGTGTACGTGTTCGCACCCGTCAGCGTCTGCGTGCCGGTACCCGCGTACGTCACGCTGCCCGTGCCGCCGATCGCGCCGCCGAACGTGCCGCTGGCGGTCCCGCTCAGCGTCAGCCCGTTCGCGCCAAGATCCACGTTCGTACTGGCCGCGCCGTTCAACGCGCCGATCGTCTGCGTGCCCGATGCGCCGCTCAGGTTGAACGTCGCGCCGGCGCCAGCGAGATTCACCGCCCCTGTCGAGGCCAGGCTACCGCCCGCACCGAGCGCCAGCGTGCCGCCGGCGCCGATCGTCGTACCGCCCGTGTAGGTGTTCGTGCCCGTCAGCGTTTGCGTGCCGGTACCCGCGAACGTCACGCCAGCGGTACCGTCGATCGTCCCGCCGAACGTATGGTTGCCGTTGCCGCTCAATGTCAGCGCGTTCGCGCCGAGGTTCACGTTCGTGCCGGCCGCACCGCTCAGCGCGCCGATCGTCTGCGCGCCCGATGCGCCGCCCAGGTTGAACGTCGCGCCCGCAGCGGCGAGGTTCACCGTCCCGGTCGCCGCGAGACTGCCGCCCGTGCCGAGCGCCAGCGTGCTGCCGCCGTTGATCGTCGTGCCGCCCGTGTACGTGTTCGTGCCGGACAGCGTCTGCGTGCCCGTGCCGGCCACTGTCAGGCCGCCGGTGCCGCCGATCGTGCCGCCGAAATTGCCGCTGGCCGTCCCGCTCAGCGTCAGGCCGTTCGCACCGAGGTTCACGGCCGCGCCGGCAACGCCGCTCAGTGCGCCGATCGTCTGCGCACCCGTCGCACCGCTCAGGTCGAATGTCGCGCCCGCGCCGGCCACGTTCACCGCGCCCGTCGCCGCGAGGCTGCCGCCGGCACCGAGCGCCAGCGTGCCGGCGTTGATCGTCGTGCCGCCCGTGTAGGTGTTCGCGGCCGTCAACGTCGTGGTCGCCGCGCCGTCCTTCACGAGGCCGCCCGTGCCAGCAATGCCGCCGTTCAGCGTGAGCGCGTTGCTGCCGCCGAGCGTCAGCGTCGCGCCCGCGCCGAGATTGACCGCGTTGTTGACCGACAGGCTCGCGGTCGTGTCGAGCGTCGCCGCGCCGCCGACGTTCAGCGCGCCGGAACCGAGCGCCCCGCCATTGCCGAGCACGACGCCGCCGCTGTTCAGATTCGTGCCGCCCGTATAGACGTTCGCGCCCGTCAGTGTCTGCGTGCCGGTACCGGCCAGCGTCAGGCTGCCCGCCCCGCCGATCACGCCGCCGAAGGTGCCGCTGGCGGTGCCGCCCAGCGTCAGCCCGTTGCCACCCATGTTGACGTTCGTCCCGGCGACACCCGACAGCGCGCCGATCGTCTGCGCGCTCGTCGCGCCGCTCAGGTCGAGCGCCGCGCCCGCGTTGGCCAGGTTCACCGCACCGGTCGCCGCCAGGCTGCCGCCCGCGCCCACCGCCAGCGTGCCGGCATTGATCGTCGTGCCGCCCGTATAGGTGTTCGTGCCCGTCAACGTGGTGGTCGCCGCGCCGTTCTTCACGAGACCGCCCGCACCGGCAATGCCGCCGCCGAGTGTGAGCGCATTGCTGCCGCCGAGCGTCAGCGTCGAACCGTTGCCAAGATTGACCGCGTTGGCGACCGACAGGCTCGCGTTCGTGTCGAGCGCTGCAGCGCCTGCGACGTTCAGCGCGCCCGTGCCGAGCGCCGCATTGTTGCCGAGCACCACGCTGCTGCCGCCGTTCAGGTTGGTGCCGCCCGAGTAGGTGCTCGCGCCGTTCAGCGTCTGCGTGCCGGTACCGGCCAGCGTCAGGCTGCCGGTACCGCCGATCGCGCCGCTGAAGGCGCCGCTGGCGGTTCCGCCCAGCGTCAGCCCGTTGTTGCCCAGCGCGACATTCGTCCCGGCCACCCCCGACAGCGCGCCGATCGACTGGGCACCGGCCGCGCCGCTCAGGTCGAGCGCCGCGCCCGCGCCGGCCAGGTTCACCGCACCGGTCGCCGCCAGGCTGCCGGCCCCGCTGATCGCCAGCGTGCCCGCGTTGATCGTCGTGCCGCCCGTATAGGTGTTCGCGGCCGTCAACGTCGTGGTCGCCGCGCCGTCCTTCACGAGGCCGCCCGCGCCGGTGATGCCGCCGTTCAGCGTGAGCGCATTGCTGCCGCCCAGTGTCAGCGTCGAACCGGTCGCGAGGTTGACCGCGTTGTTGACCGACAGGTTCGTGCTCGTGTCGAGCGTCGCCGCGCCGCCGACGGTCAACGCGCCCGTGCCGAGCGCCGCGTTGTTGCCGAGCACGAGGCCGCCGGCATTCAGCGTCGTGCCGCCGCTGTAGTTGTTCGCCCCGGACAACGTCACGGTCGCCGCGCCGTTCTTCACGAGACCGCCGCCGCCCGAGACCGCGCCGCTCAGGCCCAGATTGGTGGTGCCGCCGAGCGTCAGCGTCGTGCCGGTGGCGATGTTGACATTGTTCGCGAGCGACGCGTTGGTGGTCGCATCGAGCGACGCCGAGCCGTTGACGTTCATCGCGCCCGTGCCGAGCGCCGTATTGCTGCCGACCACGAGGGTGCCACCGTTCAGGTTCGTGCCGCCCGAGTACGTGTTCGCGCCCGTCAGCGTTTGCGTGCCGGTGCCGGCCAGCGTGACGCCGCCCGTGCCGCCGATCGAGCCGGCGTACGTCGCGTTGACGCTGCCGTTCAGCGTCAGCGAATTGCCGCCGAGGTTCACGCTGGTACCGGCCGAGCCCGCCAGCGCACCGATCGCCTGCGCACCCGTTGCGTTGCTCAGGTCGAACGTCGCGCCGGCGCCGGTCAGGCTCACCGTGCCGGTCGAGGCCAGGCTGCCGCCCGCGCCCAGCGCGAGCGTGCCGCTGTTGATCGTCGTGTCGCCGGTGTAGGTATTCGTGCCGGTCAGCGTCAGCGTCGCCACGCCGTTCTTCACGAGGCCGCCGTTGCCGTTGATGGCGCCGGCCAGCCCGAGGTTGTTGCTGCCGCCGACCGTCAGCGTCGAATTGTTGGTGAGATTGACCGTGTTGCCGAGCGTCGTGTTCGTGCTCGTGTCGAGCGAGGCCGAGCCGTTGACGTTCAGCGCACCGCTGCCGAGCGATGCGTTGTTGCCGACGACGATGCCGCCGGCGTTCAGGTTCGTGCCGCCCGTGTAGCTGTTCGCGCCCGTCAACGTCAGCGTGCCGCCGTCGTTCTTCGTCAGCGCGCCGCCGCCCGTCACCGTGCCCGACAGCGTGAGCCCGGTCGCACCCTGCACCGTCAATCCGCCGCCGCCGAGGGTCACGGTGTTGCCGACATTGAGCCCGGCCACACCCGCCTGCAGCGCACCGCCATTGGCCGTGACGTTGCCGGTGCCGAGCGACGCGTTGTTGCCGATGATCGCGACACCGCCGTTCAGCGTCGCGTCCTGCGCGGTGGACGCACCGTTGATCGTCCAGTTGCCGCTGTTGACGCCGAGGTGATTGAAGTTGACGTAGTTGTTGACCGCGATCGTGCCGTTCGCGCTGGTGCCCTGCTGCAGGTTGAGCGTGTTGTTGCCGCCCGCGCCGCCGTCGACGATACCCGTCGCCGCGACGTTGAGCGTATTCGGGCCGACCGTGATGTTGAACGAGCCGCCGGTGCCGCCCGCCGAGTTGACCGACGAGCCCGTCACGGCATTGAACGTGTTGTTGCTGTTCGCGCCCATCGACACGCCGCCGTTGATCGTGCCCGAGTTGGTAAACGTATTGCCCTGCCCGGGCGTGCCGCTCGAGCCGAACGCGACGCGACCGTTGATCGTTCCGCTGTTCGACATGTTGACCGCGGCGCCGCCGTATGCGGCGACCACGGGCGAGTCCGCGCCGACGAGGGTCGCACCGACCAGCGGGTTGGACCCGATCGTGCCGGTGTTCGTAATGTTCGAGGTGCCGCCCGTGCCGTTCTGGACCGACAGCGCCATGCCCGTCACGCCGCTGATCGCCACGCCGGTCGAACCGTTCATCGTGCCGTTGTTGACGACGGTGGTATTCGCGCTCGCCGATGCATTGCCGACGACCGCGCCGCTCGACAGCACGCCGAGCCCGCTACCAAGCGCGGAAGGGTCGATCGTGCCGTTGTTGGTCAGCGTGACGCCGTTGCCCGTCAGCGACATCGCGGTGCCGCCGACGCCGAGCAGCACGCCGACGCTCGCACCGGGATTGACGGTGGCGTTGATGTTGTTCGCGCTGTTCGAATAGCTCGGCGCAAGCGGATTGGCGATCCCGGAGCAGGTCACCGTCGTGCCTGCCGTGCTGCAGGTCGCATTGGCAGGCACGATACCCGCGCCGGACAATGCCAGGAAAACGCCCGTGGGTAACAGCAGTCTCGGAAACGGCTCACCGGCTTTTTTCGAACGCGCAAGGTTCATGCTTTCCCTCGTTTTTGGCTTTGGTTTTGGTATTGGCATTGCGGCCGCACCGGACGGCGCGCAGCAGAAAATCACGGACAAAAGCGTCCGCCCCGGCAATCGCGATGCGACGTCGGTTTATTCAAGGATGGGTTTTTTAATCAGCCCGGGATCGGGATTGCAGACGCAAGACTAGTCGAACGACATGATGGCGGCCCCTGTTTTTCTGCAGCGACTTTCTGGTTGATTTGATTACTGCCCTGCTTTTATCAGACAAGGCTATATCAAACTCAAACCGTTTTCCAGTCGATATTTACCCATCGGATCAAGGGTTGGCGGGCATGTATTTTTTACTTGGCAAAAGACGTCCGGCGACGAGGCTCCGCAAGTTTTTCGTCTTTTTGATTTGATTTTTCGCAAAAACAACGGAATCACCGTATCCGTGAAAACGCTGATGCGCAGCCTTGATTCAAGGTATATGAATCCCGCAGTGCAATATTTTAATTCTCACAAATCGCTGACACGAATAATCAGCACCCACTTAATAAATGGATTAAACCTGGATTTTCGAATGCCTTACGAATTTACTTCGATTTACGCCTCGCATCGAAACTGCAATGCGAATCGTTATCGCTTGCCCAATGTCGAAAACATTCGGGCTGCGGGCAGGAAGCGGCCGAAACCGAAAGGAAAAAGAGCACCACGCGCACGCGGAAGCATTCGCCCCGCGGCGTGTTACGAAAACAGGCGCATCAGATAAAGCATCGGCCGGAACGAAACGGGCCGCGCATCGGGGTTCACCCACAACCGCACCGCATACACCGCGTAGGCCGGCACTTCGCGCCAGCTCGAATAGACATCGCGCAACTGGAAACGGCCCGGATACGCGGCGGAGATGTTCGCCCTTGCGATGCCGACGCGCTCGAATGCGAGGCGCGCTCGCGCGAGGTGGTAGTACTGGCTGACGATCAGCACGCGCGACACGTTGTGCGCCTGCAGGTACGCGAGCGTGTGCTGCGCCGTCGCGAGCGTGTTGTCGCCCTGGTCGTCGACGGCGATCCGGTCGGCCGGCACGCCGTGTGCCACCAGATAGTCGCGCATCGCGGTCGCCTCGTTGAGCCCGGGGCCGTCAATCGCGCCGCTGACCAGGAACGCCGGGCACTGCCCCGTGCGGTAGCAGCGCACGCCGACATCGAGCCTGGCGGCGAGCACCGGCTTCGGCGCGCCGGTCTCGTCGAGCGCGTTGCCAAAGATCACGGCGACATCGGCCGGCTCGCTCGGCATCCGCATCCCGTACGCGACGAGCGCAACGGCTGCGACGATCCAGAGGCAGGCAACGACGGCCAGCAGGCGGCCCGTTCGGGCAAGGAAGCCCCGTTTGGTGTGGTTTTTCAAGGTTTTCGGTCTCTCAGGTCGTCGGGCTCGTCGTGCGTTTCGGCTTGCCCGGCCCCGCACGGGCGCGTAACGCTAGCACGGTGTGTGTTCGGGTGTCCACGCGACGGGCCGATGCCGGACGGCGGCCTGCCTTGCGGCAAGTCGGCCGGAGACGCGTGCCCGGCGCAGCGGGCAGGCAATACGGAGGGCTGCGGAGATCTACGGAGATCGAAACAATGTGAACGGCCGCGCCGCGATGCACGGCCCGGCAGGGCCCGGATCAGTCGACCGGACACATCGCGAGCCGCCCCATCGCCTCGCCGGCGCCGCGCACCGCGCAGGTGGCCGGTTCGTCGGCAATCCGCGCGACCAGCCCCGTCTCGTCGTGCAGCAGGCGTTCGAGACCGGCGAGCAGCGCGCCGCCGCCCGTCAGCACCACGCCGCGATGCGCGATGTCGGTCACGAGCTCGGCCGGTGCGTTTTCCAGCACCGACTTCACCGCACCGATCACCTGCTTGAGCGGCGCGGCCAGCGCGTCCGCGACGTCGTGGTTGGACAGCTCGACCGAGCGCGGCAGGCCGTCGCCGATGCTGCGCCCGACCGCGCGCGTCGACGTGCGCGGCACCGCGCTGGTGGCCGAGCCGATCGTCTTCTTCACATGCTCGGCCGTCTGCTCGCCGAGCAGCACGCCATACAGGTTGCGAACGTGGTTGACGATCGCCGCGTCGAACTGGCTGCCGCCGACGCGGATCGCCTCGCGATAGACGATCCCGCCGAGCGCGATCACCGCGACTTCGGTCGTGCCGCCACCGATGTCGATGACCATCGAGCCGACCGGCTCCGTTACCGGCAGACCGGCGCCGAGCCCGGCCGCGAGCGACTCCTCGATCAGTTCGACGTCCGATACACCGGCCGCGAACGCGGCCTCGCGGATCGCGCGGCGCTCGACGGCCGTCGCGTCGGACGGCACGCACAGCGTGACCTCGACACGGCGGCCGAAGCGCGAGCGCGTGCGCGACATGTCGATGAAGCTGCGGATCATCTGCTCGGCCGCGTGCGCGTCGGCGATCACACCATGCCGCATCGGCCGCACGGCTTCGAGATGCCCCGGTTCGCGGCCGAGCAGCGCCTTCGCGAGCTCGCCGACCGCCTCGAGCGTCGGCCGCGCGTCAGTCGCGCCGCCCTTGCGGAAGCAGACGACCGACGGCTGGTTCAGCACCACGCCCCGCTCGTGCGTATAAATCCGCGTACTCGCCGTTCCAGGGTCGATCGCAACGGGTTGCGCAAACAACTTTCCGAACAGCGGTGTCGACATATCAAACCTTTGTGAACGAACGGGCCGGGAGAGCCGCGTCGCATTTTTGTGGCGCGTCCATGCCGCCCCATCACGAGCTTAGCGGCAAATCGTTCCGATACTTTAGGCAATTCCGATGATTTTTTCGCGACGCAATTGTCAAATGTACCGCCCCGGACGCATCCGGCTACGCAACGGCCTCTCGCATTGCCTCTGTAAAACACGGTAATCTCTCGGTCTTGCCTGCTCCCTGCAGGCCTCAGACGCCCGATCACGCCAGGTATTTCCACCATGACAGCGACCGTTTCCTCCCGCTGGGCGCGGGTGCGCCCGCTCTGCACGACGCTCGTCGCCGTCTGGTGCTGCACGGTCGCCGCGCAGCCGCTGCCGGCCACCGCCCCCGCCGCCGCCCCGGCCGTCACCGCTGCCGCCACCGCGCCGGCTGCCGCGCCCGCTGCGCCGGCGAACGCCTGCACGGCCGACGGCGGCCCGGCCGGCCGCCCGTCGATCGGCCTCGTGCTGTCCGGCGGCGGTGCGCGCGGCTACGCGCACCTCGGTGTCCTGAAGGTGCTGGAAGACAACCGCATCCCGATCGACTGCATCGCGGGCACCAGCATGGGCGCCGTCGTCGGCGGCCTGTACGCGAGCGGGATGGCGGCCGACGAGATGCAAAAACGGCTGTCGGAGGTCAACCTCGCGGATATCGCGTTCGACGTGACCGAGCGCGCGGACCTGCCGCAAACCAGCCGGGAAGACGAACGGCTGTACATCAACGGGCTGACGCTCGGGTTCGGCAAGAAAGGCGTGAAGGCGCCGGTCGGCCTCGTGCAGGGCAACCGGCTGCAGGCGCTGCTCGCGAACTGGACGGCCGCCGTGCCGACCAACCAGCCGTTCGACCACCTGCCGATCCCGTACCGTGCGGTCGCGACCGACCTGCAGACGGGCCAGATGGTCGTGCTCGACCACGGCTCGCTGCCGCTCGCGGTCCGCGCGAGCATGGCGATGCCCGGCCTGTTCGCCCCGGCCGAGATCAACGGGCGCGCGCTCGTGGACGGCGGGCTCGTCAGCAACCTGCCCGTCGACACCGCGCGGCAGATGGGCGCGAACGTCGTGATCGCAGTCGACATCGGCTCGCAACTGCGCCCGCTCGACGCGCTTGCGTCGCCCGCCGACGTGATGCAGCAGATGGTCGGCATCCTGATCCGCCAGAACGTGACCGCCCAGCGCAAGCAGCTCGACGCACAGGACGTGCTGCTCACGCCGGACCTCGGCGGGCTCGCGTTTACCGATTTCCAGAACGCGAAGCAGGCGATCGCCGCCGGCGCAGCCGCCGCGACCGCCGCGCTGCCGAAGCTGAAGCGATTCGCGCTCACGCCGGAGCAGTACGCGGCCTACCGGTCCGCGCACGCGCAGCCGCTGCCGCCGCCGATCCGGATCACGCGCATCGACATCAAGACCAGCGGCGGCGTGCCGAAGCGCGTCGTCAGCAACGCGCTGCACGTGAAGCCCGGCGATACCTACGATCCGCAGACCGTCAGTCAGGATCTGCTCGGCCTCACGACGGGCGGCAATTTCGAGAGCGTCACGCAGCAGATCGTGAGCCACGGCGACGACAACGTGCTCGAGATCAACGCGCGCGAGAAGTACTGGGGACCGAATTTCCTGCTGTTCGGGCTCGGCATGTCGAGCAGCTCGACCGACGAGGGCGGTTTCCGCCTGCACGTCGGCTACCGGCGGCCGTGGCTGACGGAATCGGGGCTCGAATTCCGCGCGGACACGACGATCGGCAGCGACCTGCAGTCGGCGCGCATCGAATTCCGCCAGCCGCTGTCGATGGCCTACGGCGTCTACCTGTCGCCCTACGCGGAGTACCAGCGCCGCTACGCGAACCTGTACGACGACACCGGCGACGTGAAGATCACGCAGTACCTGATGCAGACGGCGCGCGCCGGGATCGATTTCGGCCTGCCGATCGCGCGGCTCGGCGATTTCCGGATCGGTATCGGTTACGTGACCGGGCACGGCTCGCCGACCTACAACCTGCCGTTCGACGACGGCAGCGGCCAGAACCTGCTGTGGCCGAGCTTCACCTCCCAGGCGCTGACCGCGCGCGCACGCCTCGTCATCGACCAGCTCGACGATCCGCTGTTCCCGCGCAAGGGCTATTTCACCGAACTGCGCGTCGAGCGCTCGCTGGTGTCGCGCAACGGGGGCTCGGCGAGCCAATTCGACGACAGCATCAACAACGCGCCCTACACCGAGATCTACGGCAAGGCGATGGTGGCGCAGCAGTTCGGCCGCCACAGCGTCAGCGCGACGATCGAAGGCGGCAAGAGCATCGGGGGCACCAACCTGATCAACGCGTTCAACTTCACGCTCGGCGGCTTCCAGCACCTGTCCGCGTATGCGGCCGACCAGCTGAACGGCAACGAGCTCGCGTACGGCCAGATCACCTACATGAACCAGCTGATGACGTTCAACGCGTCACCGATCAAGGCGCTGTCGGTCGGCGCCAGCGCGGAAGTCGGCAACGTGTGGTCGAGCGGGCAGCAGATCGGCGGCGGCGCGCTCAAGCAGAGCTATACGTTCTTCACGAGCCTGTCGACCGCGTTCGGGCCCGTCTACATCGGCGTGGCGCTCGCGCCGGGCGGCCGTCGCAACTTCTACCTGCAGCTCGGCCGCACGTACTGAGCATGCGCGGATGCCGCTTCGGCGGCATCCGTGTTGCCGTCCTGCCTTCGCACTCCCGATCGGAAATCCCCGGCCATCGCCACCGCCCGCGCTTGCATACGCGCGATGCTGTCGTGCGCCCTCGCGTTCCGCGTGTCAGCGCGCCGCCATCGCGGCGATCGGGGATCGAACCTCATGTACGGATGGGCTAGACCGGCCAGCTGATTTCGAAGCGCGCGCCGCAGAGTTCGACTGGATCGACGACCGCGATCCGGCCGTTGTGCGCATGGAGCACCTGCCGCGTGATCGACAGGCCGAGCCCGTAGCCGCCGGTGCGGCGGTCGAGGCGCACGAAGGCATCGAAGATCCGTTCGCGCTCGCTCTCGGGCACGCCGGGGCCGTCGTCCTCGACGAAGATCCCGATGTTGCCGTGCACGAGCGAGATCCCGACGACGATCCGCGATCTCGCGTACTTGCTCGCGTTGCGCAACAGGTTGCGCATCGCGTACGACATCAACCGCCGGTCCATCTTCACGCGCAGGTCCGATGCGATCGCGATGCGCGACTCGATCGCGCGCTCCGGATACAGCAGCTGCGCGTCGTTGACCTGATGCTCGAACCACGCGACGGGCGCGGTCATCTCGAGGTTCGACTGCAGCGAACTGTATTCGAGCCGCGCGAACGTCAGACTCATGTCGATCAATTCCTCAAGCTCGGTCACGTCCTGCGCGATGCTCTCGAGCGCGCCCTGGTATTCGGCGGCCGACGCCGGTTCGCGCAGCATTTCGAGCGCGAAGCGCACGCGCGCGAGCGGCGTGCGCAACTCGTGCGAGATGCCGTTCGTCAGGTCGCGCTGCGCGGCGATCAAGCGCTCCATGCGCATCGCGAGCGCATTCAGCGTGCGCGCGAGCGGGCCGATGATCACGCTGTGCGATTCCCGCGCACGCGTGTTGAAGCGCCCGCCCGTGAAGTCGATCGCGCGTTCGCGCACCATCACGAGATCCGACCAGACCGGCCGCATCCACCGGTACGCCGCCAATGCGGGCGCGGCGAACACGAACGCAAGCACGATATAGATATCGCCCGGCAGCGAATCGAACGCATGCCATACGACCTGCGGCGACAATTCGACGCACAGCGCGAGCGCCGGCACGAGCGCGGTCAGCAGGACGAGGCCAAGCAGGTGCAGGTAGGTACGCACATAGAGGCGCGACCAGCTCGGAATGCGGTCGGCGCGCGTGTCGGTCCACGCGCGGCGGAAATGCAGCCAGCGCCATTTGACGTAGCGCAGTGTCGGCAGCGGCGGTGCATCGGGGTGCGAACGGGTTCGTCGGATCATCTCGGCTCCCGGCCGGCGGGTGGAATGCCCGCGCGGAACGTGACGACGTCGCCCGAGGGCCGCGTCATTCCCACGCGTGCTTGCTGAATTGATAACCCTTGCTGCGGATCGTCTTGATCCGCTGCGGGTTGCTCGCGTCGTCGCGCAGCTTGCGGCGCAGCTTCGAGATGCGCCCGTCGATCGTACGGTCGAGGCCGTCGAATTCGACGCCGCGCAGCTGCAGCATCAGGTCGTCGCGGCTGACGACTTCGCCCGCATGGCACACGAGCGCCCACAGCAGGTCGAATTCGGCCGACGTCAGGTCGGGCGTGCTGCCGTCCGGCAAGACGACGGTGCGGTCGGTACGGTCGATCGAGAACTTGCCGAACGCGTAGCGCTCCGGCTGCGGCGCGGCGCTCTCGGTCGCGCGCGCGGGCGCGCGGCGCAGCTGCGCCTTGATCCGCGCGAGCAGGATGCGCGGCTCGACCGGCTTGTGCACATAGTCGTCCGCGCCGAACTCGAGGCCAAGCAGCTCGTCGAAGGGCTCGTCGCGCGCCGTCACCATGATGATCACGCCATCGTACTGCTTGCGCGCCTCGCGGCAGATTTCGAAGCCGTCCTTGCCCGGCAGGTTCACGTCGAGGATGACGAGATCGGGACGAAGGGACAGGATCGCCGGCACCGCGGCGTCGCCGTGCAGCACAGTGTCGACTTCATAGTCGTTCTTGCGCAGGTAGCCGGCGATCAGCGTGGACAGGCGGGTGTCGTCTTCGACGAGCAGGATACGAAAAGACATGGGCAGCGGTCGGATCATCAGGTAGGCCGCGGCGGCGCCGGCCGGTGCCGGACGCCGGCCATCGGCCGAAACGTACCGCATGATACTGCGACCGCCGCTTGCCCGTTTGACGGTCTTGAAAATAAGGGCGCGATACCGTCCGCGCTTGACGAATCGGCGCCGGGACGGTTCCATACGGGCTCGCCGGAATCCGGGCCGCGCCTCTACCCTGCCTCACGTGATGAATTACCAGACGACCCTCGAACGCATCCACACCGAACTCGCCCCCTGGATTGGCCAGGGACGGGTTGCCGACTACATTCCCGAACTCGCGAAAGTACCTGCCGACAAGTTCGGGATGGCCGTCGTGACGCTCGACGGGAACGTTTACACGGTCGGCGACGCGCACGAGCGTTTCTCGATCCAGAGCATCTCGAAGCTGTTCGCATGCACGCTCGCGTTCCAGCTGCTGGGCGATGACCTGTGGGAACGGGTCGGCCGCGAGCCGTCCGGCAACGCGTTCAATTCGCTGGTCCAGCTCGAGAGCGAACGCGGCAAACCGCGCAATCCGTTCATCAACGCGGGCGCGCTGGTCGTCACCGATGTGCTGTGCCGCCGCTTCGTGAAGGCCGAAACGGCGCTCGTCGAGTTCGTCCGGCGGATGATCGGCACGAACGACATCGACTACGATTCGCGCGTCGCGCAGTCGGAGTTGCAGCATGCCGAGCGCAACCGCGCGATGGCGCATTTCATGGCGAGCTTCGGCAACATGCAGATGCCGCCCGACACGGTGATCGACGCGTATTGCCGCCAGTGCGCGATCACGATGAACTGCGTCGAACTTGCCAGCGCCGCGCTGTTCCTCGCGAACGGCGGCGTCGCGCCGGTGACGGGCGAGCGGATCGTCGATTCGAGTTCGGCGAAGCGGCTGTCGGCGCTGATGCTGACCTGCGGCACTTATGATGCAGCCGGCGATTTCGTGTATCGCGTCGGGCTGCCGGCGAAGAGCGGCGTCGGCGGCGGGATCGTTGCGGTGCTGCCGGGGGAGATGGCCGTGTGCGTGTGGGCGCCGGGGCTGGATGCGAACGGGAACTCGCTGGCCGGCACGTTGGCGTTGGAGTGGTTGACGACTTATACCGGAAGGTCGATTTTTTGAGGTGGGGAAGTTTGGCGTGCTTAATCTGGTGTGACGGCGGCAGGTGAATATCGGCACACTCGGCAGGCGATCTCAAAGAGACATTCACAAGTTTATAAAAATACCAAAAGATGAGAATATTCCTCGTCGCCGCATTAGGGGTTTTATTGTGTTCCCAAACGTCACCGACCTTTGCGGATAGTGACAACGGGAAAAAGATCTTCCTGGCGAGATGCGCCATGTGTCACGGAGCAGATGCCAGAGGAACAGGGCCATTGGCCAACAAAAGCAGCCCGCCGACCCCCGACCTGACGACGCCCGCCTTCAAAAAACGACTCAGCGACTATCCGGGCGTCATCGTTTCATCAATCATACTTCGCCCGAATGGCGACCTGATTCCAAAAACTTTGCGAGAAAACGGTATCAAACTACCGCCCCACCCCTGGTCGGTTAAAGATTTTCGCGATTTGAATCAATATCTGAGCAGCCTGATTTTAAAAAATTGAAGACTTGCGTGTTGCCAGCCGCGCTCACGGATATTCTCACGATGCATTCAAATTTGCTTACGCTGACTCGTGGTGTTCAATCGGGTGTGCAGATCCGGCCGCGCTGGCCCGCACGACATATCCGCGTGGAGGCCCGCGTGCTGGAGAAACTGCAGGCGATCCGGTCCGAGTTACCCGCGGAAATCAGCCTGATCCTGACACGCGGCTATGAGCCGCGAGCATCCGGCCTGGGCTTTGCGCGTCGCGGGTTTCGCGCATTGGGCATCGGCATGTTCCGCTTGCTCTATCCCGCCAGAGGCGACGAACTGGCCGATATTTTCGGCAGCAACGGACACGATGTCGACGGAACGCATATCGACGTTTCATTCAGTCTGAACGGTCGGCGCGTACGGATGTTGCCGCTGGGCGTATTCACGCCGCCTTTCTGGCAGCGGCGCCGCGTGCGGCGATGCGCGCCGGCCCTCGCGCAAATCCAGGCCGCGCTGATGCAGCACGGGTTTCAAATTCACCGCAACGCAACGGAAAGCCTGCAGATTCATTGTGATCTGGTGCACTAGCGGAGATGATCGTGGGCACCACCGCAAACGTTCCGCAAAACAATCGAACTATCGACCTTCCGCGAATCGGGCGCTCGAAAACTCAAGCACCACCTTCGAGTGCAGGAGCCGAGCGCTCCAGCTCCTGCCGCTCCGCTACCTGTACCCGAAAAGCAAGCGCCAGCCCGATCACACGGTCACGCAGCCGCGATATGAGAATTGAACACGATTGCCGATGCAAGTTCGAGCGACGTCGGCTCTTCGAATTCCTTTTCCATGAAGTCGAACATGGCAGGCGAAACCTCGAACGAAAACGTCTCGCCCTTTTCTGAATTTCTCGCCAAAACACGACCGCGGCGGATGTCATGCGGTGCGGTGACAAAGTGCAATTCACTCGAAATACCAGCGTCCCTGGCTCGATCGACAAACGCCGAACGATTTCGCGCCTTCATGAAACCGAGATCGAGAATGACGTTCCCGCCATTTTTCGCGATCTGCTCGGCAGTGCGCCAGATTTGACTCTCGCAGCGCTGCACTCGCTCCATGAGCCAGCTCAATTGAAGCGGCTCCGGAAGATCCGGCCCGTACAGCTGTGCCATCCATTCATCGATCGAGAAACGCGTCGCGCCGGACGAGGCTGCGAGCGTACGCGCGTAAGTCGACTTGCCGGCACCTTGCGGCCCAAATACGATATGTACCACTCCCATGAATTCCCCTTCCTCCAGGTCGAGCGCCAAAGTGGCGCCTGGCTATTGTGTCCGGCGTTGTCGAGGCAGCACGGCCCGACCGCCGGATGTCATTGATTTCGATGCCGCCGTCCAACCATCCGCGTCGACTCTGAATTCGAGCGGCCGCCGAACATGGCGAAGCGCTCGGTCTTCCGAAACGATCAGCCCCGACGCAAACCCAATGAGGCATGCGTCGCTTGAACGCAAACGCCCTGCGCGCTCATTCAGCTTGCGCGAAGTTCAACTCGACGCCGTTGCCGCACGGATCGTTGAAGAAAATCCGAACCCGGCCCGTGAGCGGAACGTACTCGCGTGTGAATGCCACGTTGGCGTCGGTCAGGTGACGCGCCATTTCGCTGGCATCCGCGCAGGAAAACGCGACGTGATCGAACGTATTGGCAACGTTCGGCGGACGCGACTCGTCCGGCCGCGCTTCAGTCAGATGCAGCACGTCCTGCTTACCCGCATACAACCCATACCCGAAGCGCTTGAACGGCGGGCGAAACCCTTCCTGCAAACCGATGATGTCGACATGGAAATCGCGGAGCACATCGCGTGTCGATCGATCCGCCCGCAGATTGTAGTGATTGAATCCGGTAACTGGCATGACGTGTCGCTCGTGTTGGCGCAACGTGACATGAAATGGCATCGCCGCTTCAGACACGATCCACGCGAAACCGGCCAACCGGCAGCGGCGAACGGTTGCAGCCGACCATCAACATCGGCGTCGCGCTACCGCGACCGACCGTTGGTCGATCACGCGCTCGCCAGTATATTGCGGCCGTGCGCAAACCTGGCGTCGCCATGACGAAAACCGCCGCGCGACGCAGCAAAATGCCCCTACGAAAATCGCATCGGCAGCCGCCCCGATTTTCCGGTACAAATCGGGAACGCTGAAATTCCCCGCGGGCTATCGGAGACTCTCGCTCATGACTCGGCAAAACGCACCGGATATCGCATCGACACCCCGCACGAACCCCGGCGACAACCCATCCGCGCCGATTCCCGCCATCGTGCCGTCAAGCACGGCGCTGCTCGTCATGCACTACCAGACCGACATCCTCGGCCTCTTTCCGTCGGTCGCGCCCGGGCTGCTCGCCAATACGCGCCGACTCTGCGATGCGGCGCGGGCAAGCGGCATCGGCGTCTGGTTCGTGAACCTCCGGTTCAGCCCCGGCTATCCGGAAGTCAGCCCGCGCAACAAGAACGGCCAGGGGATCAAACAGCTCGGCCTCTTCATCAACGACGGCACGTCGCCGGAGCTCGGCCGGCAGGCCGACGAGCCGCTGATCGTCGCGCACCGCGCCAGCGTATTCTTCGGTACCGATCTGCAAGCGCGGCTGGTTGAGCAAGGCGTCGATTCGCTGATCATGATCGGCATCGCGTCGACGGGCGTGATGCTGTCGTCGATCGCCCACGCGAGCGACGCGGACTTCCGCCTGTATACGGTCAAGGACTGCTGCTACGACCCGGACCCGGTGGTTCACGAGCACCTGTTCTCCACCGCCTTCGAATCGCGCACGACGGTGCTGTCGCTCGAGGACGCGTTGCGGCTGCTCGCGTAAGCGCACGCGTACGCGCACACGAGCCGAGCCGCTGCGCGACGCACCGAAACCGGCCCGGCTGCTCGAAGGTGCAACGGGCGACGGCGTGCGCGATGACGCACGCGCCGCCCCCCTCCCCGTTACTTCGCGATGTACACGCCCGACGTCGGGCACGTGCCCTGCGTGTTGCCGTCCGTCACGAGCGACGCCGTGCTCGGGAACTGCGTGGCCGCGTTCGTCTTCACCGCGATCCAGGCTTCGGTGAAATAGCTCACGCCGTTCGTCTTCGTGCACTTCAGCGACACCGCGCTGCGCGTATTGCTGCCGAATGCGCCTTCGAATGCAGACAGCAACTGGTTACGCGTAACCGTCTTGCCCGCGTTCGCCTGCAGGAATGCGTTGAACGACGTATTGCCGAGTCGGCTGATCATGCCCGACGCCTGGTTCCAGTAAGCATCGGGCGTCGCCGAATTCGAGCAGGTGCCGTGCTTGAACCATTCGTGCTTGTCGAGGCACGACGCGACGCCCGGCATGTACGTCGACAGCGTATTGCGGGTCGCGCTGCTGATCGGGTAGGCGTCCATGCTGCACCACTGGTGCGCGTTGTCGAGGTCGATGTCGTTCTGCGGCACGCCGCAGTAGAACGGCTGGTTGCCGTCATAGCGGTTCGGCCACAGGCCATGCAGCGACAGGCTCGTCGCCGCATACGAGCCGGCGAGGTTCGTGCATTCCGGCGTGTCGTGCGACGCGCAGAAGCCGGGCTCCCACGATGCGGCGAGCAACAGGTAGTCGTAGCTGGTCTGCGCGGCGGCGTGCAGCGACACGGAAGCGACGGCGAGTGCGGCAGCGGCGCGGGCGAGCGTCTTGAGCATGGCGTGTTTCCTCGGAAAAGGCATGCGGTCGCGGGATGCGCCGCACGGTTGTCGAATGTCTGCCCGCGATTGTTGCTGTCGCAACGTGGCACGAATATGAAGGTGGACGAAAGAATTTGCGGGTCGCCCGGACACTCGGCAAGCCGATACGGGTCAGGCCGGCCACGATGGCGAGCGGCTGACCGTCCCGCCGCGCGCCGGGCACCGCTCTATCGATGCCCGCACGTCAACGGATGCGCGACACGCATCCGCGGCGAGCGGGCACTCACGACCCGGTGCCGAGCTGCGTGCATGCGCGGGCAGACGCTTCGGGGCCTTCGAGCGCGAGAATCTGCCACACGCCGATACTGACGCGCTGGCGCGCGGCCGTCGACGCATCGGCCAGCAACGCTTCTACGCGCGGTGCGGCATCGGGCGCCTTCTGCTGCAGCGCCGCGTGATGCCGCGCGCGCGACGCCGGCTCGGATTCGTGCACGTCGCAGAGGCGCACCATGCCGGCGAGTCCGGCCACGTCGTCGTCCTTGTCGATCGCGCCCGGCTCGACGGGCGCGAGCCCCTTGCGCTCCTCCGGCGGCAGCTTGTTGCGCGCGCCTTCGTCGATCGCCGTGGCGGACGCCGGCGGCAGGCCGCCGATCGCCGCGACGATCCGGCTGCCCGCGGCGATCATGTCGCCCTGGCACTCGATCTTCTCGGCGGCCGCGACGTTCGAGCAGAACGATACCGACGTCCGGTAAACGTCGTTGCTCATGCGCGGCACTTCGTCCGTGCTCGCCTGCGCGAGGCCGGTGCTGGCCAGCACGAGCGCAGCGGGAATCAGGATACGGAAAGCTCTCGTCTCGTTCATTGTCGTCGTCTGTGGGTTGTTATGGCGGGCACACTCGCCGGGCCGCACGGTGGCGCCCCCTGTAACGCCGGGCCCTCGTCCGGCGCCACGCGATCACTTCATCGACGCCGCCTCCGATCCGCCGGGCGACAGCGCCGCGCTGTCCTGCTCGCGCCACGCGCGGCGCGACGCCATGATCGCCTTCACCGCCGAGCGCGCGACCTTCCACCACGCGAACGGCCGCGGATCGGCGAGCATGCTGAGCGCGCGTGCATAGTCGAGCGTGAGGCCGGGCGTCCACGCCATCGTCACCGCGCGCTTGCGGATCTGCGCGGCCACCCACAGCTCGGGCGTCAGCAGCAGCCGCACGAACGCGCCCCACCCGGCCCGCGTGCCCTTCAGCCGCCACACCGCGCCGTCGAGCGCGGCTTCGAGCGCATTCGACACGGTGCTCGAGCAGTTGCGGTGCGTGAGGTTGTACGTGACGTCCTGCCGGTACGACGACCAGAATGCGCCGAGCTTCGCCGGATCGTAGTTGCGGATGCGCACGCGCACGGTCGACGGGCACCACGCGTTCGACTCGGTCGCGTAGTCGGGCTGGAACAGGCCCGGCACGTCGTTCTCGCGCGTCGCACGCAGGATGCGCGTGAATTCATCCGGAGAACGATCGATTTCGACGCCCGGGTACAGGCTGATATAGATACCTTCGGGCGACTCCAGCGCCGCATGCCCGGTCGAGATCACGCCGTTGACGTCCACCGCCGCGATATAGCGGTCGATCACCGGATAGCGCTGTGCTTCCGCCTTCGACGTGCCGGTCGGCGTCCACACATGCACGGTGAGCGCAGGCTCGCTGTCGGCCGGCGGGCCGTCCCATTCGGATTGCGCGAACCGCGGCCGGTCACGTGCATCGTCGAGATCGGGCACGAGCGCGGGCGAGGTCGCAAACGCGGGATTGCGCGTCAGCCGCCGCACGCGCGCGGCGAGGCTCAGCATGTGCATCCCGCCGAACATCAGCAGCAGGCCGAGGCAGTACGGCACGGTGCCGACGTAATGCGTCGGGTACGGCTGGAAGAAAAAGACCGCCAGCAGGATCTCGATGACACCCCACGCGAACGCGACGTTCCAGCGGCGGTAGCGCACCATCCATGCGGACGTGCACTGCAGCAGCCCGTCGACGAGGAACAGCGTGCCGAAGATCATCGACAGCAGGAAATGGCCGTGGTGATGGCCGGCGAACACGAGCCCCGCGGCCACCACGACCACGATGCCCTTCACGTAGCGCAGGATGCGCTGCCCGCCGACGCCGCTGCCGGCCACCGCGAGCGTCGCGAGCCCCTCGATCAGGAACAGCCACGCGAACAGCTCGATCGGGAAATGCAGCGCGCCGTCGAGCGCGTCGACGAAAATGCCGACGCCTGCTGCCACCCACACCCAGCCGAGCACGGTCAGGCCGCGCCAGCGGGTTCGCAAGTATTCGATGCCCAGCAACAGCAACACCAGTCGTACCATCGCACCCTCGTGTCGTTTTTCGGGATACGCACGGCCTTGCGTTCCCGGTCATGTCGGCCAGGCGTCGTGCGACGCGGCGGCCGGAAGGCGGTCATCGTTGCCGGCGCGTCATGCCTCGACATGACCGATGGCGGCCGGCACGCGCCGCTCTGGCCGAATAATAAGATATGGCGGAGCCGGTTGAAAGCGGGACGAAAACGTTTTCGTCCGGGCGCGGGTCAGTCCGGCCGGCCGCTGCCATGGCAGATTTCCCGTTCGACAACCTGCCGCGGATACGCGAGAATCCAGCTTCCGAGGGCGAAAGCCACTAAACCGAACCGCACAGACGGGACAACAAGAAATGAGCACATTCATCACGCGCCGGCGCCTGCTGGTCGCAGGCATGGCCGCGAGCAGCCTCGCGCTGTCGGGCTGCTTCACGCCGAAGCTGTACAAGGACGACGCATACCGCGAATACGTCACAAGCTTCATGATCACCCAGGACGGCAAGAAGCTGGTCGTTCTCGGCACCGACTACCACTACATCTTCGATCTGCCGGCGCAATTGCGGCCGGTACTGTTGTCCGGCTACCGGAAATCGCTGCATACGACGTTTGCCGACTTCCATGCGCGCGGCGGCAGCATCACCGGGCACTACCGGATCGTCTTGCCGAAGGACGCGCCGGACGACGCCCGCCAGGCCGCAAGCACCGACGGATTCACCGCCGAGCCGGCCGGCCTCGTGCTCGAAGGCGACATCGAAGGCAAGCGCTATTCGACGGAAGGTTTCGCCGAGAAGGACAAGGGCGCCGCGCAACCGTTCAACCAGCGGTACTCGGTGTACATCAAGGAATCGCCGTCCGTCGTCGGCATGGGCCTGCGGATCCTCGCCACGCCGATCACGGTGGCAGCCGATGGCGTGCTCGTGCTGGGCGGCATCGTGCTCGTGCCGTTCGCGGCCATCGCGATCGAGGCAAACGGCGGCCTCAAGATCATGTAACGGTGCAAGCGTCGCCGCCGTTGCGCCGGTGACGCCAGACCACGGCACGCGCGCGCAACCCACGACCGCAACCGGAGCGCCGCCATGACCGCGTCACCGCTACACACGCCGCCGCTCGGCCCGCAGCTCAAGCGCTGGCGCGCGCTGCATCGCGTCAAGCAAAGCCATGCGGCCGAACTGTTCGGCGTCGCGCAGTCGACGATCTCGCGCTGGGAAGCCGGCCGCCAGCAGATGTCGCCCGACGAACGCGCGACGGCCGAGCGGTTGCTCGCCGCGCGCCTCGATTCCGCCGGCGATCACGCGCTCGCGCGGCTGATCGCGGGCAGCGCGGGCCGCATGCATCTCGTGTGCGATCTCACGCACCGCCTGCTCGCCTGTTCGCCGGCGCGCACAGCCGAATTCTCGCAACCGCTGTCGATGCTGCTCGGTACGTCGCTGTGGCGCTTCGCGACGCCGGAGATCGTCCGCATGGAAGCCGCGCTCGACCCGCTCGGCTGGCATGACCGCGCGGGGCCGCCGAGCGTCGAGTTCGACACGGGCGCGAACGCGTCGCGCGTCGTGCCGATCCGCGGCAGCCTATGCCGGTGGACCCGAATGACGCTGTCGGACGGTTCGGCCGCGCGGCTCGTCGAGACGCTTTAGCGCGCACCGCGCATATTTCATGCGTGGACGAACCGCGCGCGGCCGGCGTACGCTGGTCGGCTCATCGCAAGGACGCCGACCATGAACCCCGATACGATCCACGCGCGGCTCGATTTCCTGCGCGAAGCCGAACGCCTGAAGGACGTGCTGCGCAGCGGCCACACATCGGGCGGCCGCCCCGAAAGCACGGCCGAGCACAGCTGGCGGCTATGCCTGATGGCGCTCGTGTTCGCCGACGCGCTGCCCGGCGTCGACACGCTGAAGCTGCTGAAGCTGTGCGTCGTCCACGATCTCGGCGAGGCGCTGCATGGCGACATCCCCGCGATCGAGCAGGCCGCGCACCCCGACAAGAGCGCGCACGAACGCGACGACCTGCTGACGCTGACCGCATCGCTCGACCGCGCACGGCGCGACGAGATCGTCGCGCTGTGGGACGAATACGAAGCAGCGGCGTCGCCGGAAGCGCGCGCGGCGAAGGCGCTCGACAAACTCGAAACAATCCTGCAGCACAACCAGGGCAGCAATCCGCCCGATTTCGACTACTCGTTCAATCTCGACTACGGCCGCCGCCATACCGACGCCGCGCCGCTGTTCAGCGCGATCCGCGCCATCGTCGACGCCGACACGCAGCGCAGGATCGACGCGAATCGGCAGCACGCGTAAGCTCGCGGTGTCGGGCGCGCGGCACCGCGCGCCCCGCTCGCACGAGGCCCGACGCATGACGCAGAACATCTACGACGACCCGGCCTTCTTCGAAGGCTACAGCCGCCTGAACCGCTCGGTTCTCGGGCTCGACGGTGCGCCCGAGTGGCCCGCGCTGCGTGCGTTGCTGCCCGACCTGCGCGGCCGCAGCGTGCTCGACCTTGGTTGCGGCTACGGCTGGTTCAGCCGCTGGGCGGCCGATCACGGCGCGGCCAGCGTACTCGGCGTCGACGTATCGGAGCGCATGCTCGAACGCGCGGCATCGACTGCCGCGCATCCGGCGATCACATACCGTCGCGCCGACCTCGAAACGCTCGCGTTGCCGGACGCCGCGTTCGATCTCGCCTACAGCTCGCTCGCGTTCCACTACATCGCGCATCTCGACACGCTGCTGCGCACGATCCATCGCGCGCTCGTGCCGGGCGGGCAACTCGTGTTCTCGATCGAGCATCCGATTTATACGGCACCGCGCCGGCCCGGCTTCGTCGTCGACGCGCAAGGCAAGCGATCCTGGCCGGTCGACGGGTACCAGCACGAAGGCGAGCGCGTGACCGACTGGCTCGCGCCGGGCATCGTCAAGCAGCATCGCACCCTCGGCACGCTCGTGAACCTGCTGATCGGCAACGGCTTCACGCTCACGCACCTGGACGAATGGGGGCCGACGCCCGAGCAAGTCGACGCGATGCCCGCACTCGACGAGGAGCGCGATCGTCCGATGATGGCGATCGTCGCCGCGCAGCGGTAACGACGAGCCCGCGCGCGACGCCTTCCGGAACCGCCATCACGACGCCGCCCGCCCCCGCTCGCGCGCGGCATTCGCACAATTCAGCACAATTTCCACACGATTTGTCGCGAAATCCTCGCTTACCATGGGCGCCTGATTCGACTCGGCACGCCCGCGCGATGCGAACGCGGATGCTGTCGCGGGCACTACGCCCGGCATGCGACGCCGACCGGATCGTCCCGCTCGGCCGCACGCATCGCCGGCGCCGCTTCATCCTCGCAGTGTTCTCATGGCCCAGAAGACCCATCGCCGCCGGCGCATCGTGCTGGCTACCCTTGCCGTCGTCGCGATCGCCACCGGCGTCACGCTGAAGGCCTGCGCGCCCGACAAGCATCCGCAGTACCTGTCCGCGCCCGTCACGCGCGGCGATCTCGAGAACGCGGTGCTCGCGACCGGCGCGCTGCAGGCCTTCAAGCAGGTCGACGTCGGCGCGCAGGTATCGGGGCAGTTGAAGACGCTGAAGGTCAAGCTCGGCGACAAAGTCACGAAGGGCCAGTGGCTCGCCGAAATCGACCCCGTGATCTCCGAAAACGCGCTGCGCCAGGCGCGTGCCAGCGAAGAGAGCCTGCGCGCGCAGCAGCAATCGACGGCCGCGCAGGTGACGCAGGCCGAACTCGCGTTCCGGCGCCAGCAGGCGATGCTGCCCGACGACGCGACGTCGCGCGAGTCGTTCGAGGCCGCGCGCGCGACGCTCGACGTGCAGCGCGCGACCCTCGCGTCGCTCGCCGCGCAGATCCGCTCGGCCCGCATCCAGATCGAAACGGCGCAGGCCAACCTCGGCTACACGCGCATCGTCGCGCCGATCGACGGCGAGGTCGTCGCGATCGTCACGCAGGAAGGCCAGACCGTGATCGCGCAGCAGCAGGCGCCGGTGATCCTGAAGCTCGCGAATCTCGACACGATGACCGTGAAGGCGCAGGTGTCGGAAGCCGACGTGATCCGCGTGAGCGCCGGCCAGACCGCGTATTTCACGATCCTCGGCGAACCGGACACGCGTCACTACGGCAGGCTGCGCGCGATCGAGCCGGCGCCGCAGAACTACGCCGACGCGCAAAGCACGCTCGGCGGCGGCGCGGGAGGCAGCGCCAAACCGAACGCCGCGGTGTTCTACAACGCATTGTTCGACGTGCCGAATCCCGAGCACCGGCTGCGCATCTCGATGACCGCGCAGGTCAACATCGTGCTCGGCAACGCACGCAACGCGCTCAGCATCCCGGCGGCCGCGCTCGGCGAGAAGCGCAAGGACGGCGCCTATGCGGTGCGCGTGCTGCGCGCCGACGGCAGCACGGAAACGCGCAACATCCGCATCGGCATCAACAACAATGTGCGCGTCGAAGTGCTGGCCGGCCTGAAGGACGGCGAGCGCGTCGTGATCGGCGAAGCCTCCGCCGACGACCACGCACCGCTGTCGGACGTGGTGTGACGATGAGCCAGCCCCTGCTGAAACTCTCGGCCGTCACGCGTCGCTTTCCGGCCGGCGACAAGGACGTCGTCGTCCTGAACAACGTCAACCTGTCGATCGACGCGGGCGAGATCGTCGCGATCGTCGGCGCGTCGGGCTCCGGCAAGTCGACGCTGATGAACATCCTCGGCTGCCTCGATCATCCGAGCGAAGGCATCTATACGGTCGGCGGGCGCGACACGCACATGCTCGACAGCGACGAGCTCGCGCAGCTGCGCCGCGAACACTTCGGCTTCGTGTTCCAGCGCTATCACCTGCTGCCGCACGTCGACGCGGTCGCGAACCTCGAAATGCCGGCGATCTACGCGGGCACCACGCGCTCGGCGCGGCACGCACGCGCACGCGAGCTGCTCGCGCGCCTCGGGCTCGCGGATCGCGCGCACCATCGCCCCGGGCAGCTGTCGGGCGGCCAGCAGCAGCGCGTGAGCATCGCGCGCGCGCTGATGAACGGCGGCCAGGTGATCCTCGCCGACGAACCGACCGGCGCGCTCGACACGAAAAGCGGACAGGACGTGATCCGCATCCTGCACGAGCTGAACGCGCTCGGCCATACGATCGTGATCGTCACGCACGACAAGGCCGTCGCGCGCCATGCGCGGCGCATCATCGAGATCAGCGACGGCGAGATCGTCGCCGACCGGCCGAACCGCCAGTACGCCGAAGCGCTCGCGGAAGCCGGCATCGATACGGCCGAAGCCACCGCTACGGCAGCCGGCGCGCCGTGCGCAACCGATCGCCGCGACGAACCACCGCCCGCCGGCGCCGATATCGATACCGATACCGGCCCGCGCGCCCCGCGCTTCGCGGCCGGCACGGGCCGCTTCGCCGAGGCATGCCGGATGGCGTGGATCGCGCTCGTGTCGCACCGGCTGCGCACGGTGCTGACGATGCTCGGCATCATCATCGGCATCACGTCGGTCGTGTCGATCGTCGCGGTCGGCGAAGGCGCGAAGCGCTACATGCTCGACGAGATCGGCAGCATCGGCACCAACACGATCAACGTCTATCCGGGCACCGACTGGGGCGACAGCCGCGCGGACACGATCCAGACGCTCGTACCGGCCGACGTCGCCGCGCTCGCCGAGCAACCGTACGTCGACAGCGCGACGCCCGAAACGTCGCGCACGCTGCTGCTGCGCTACCGCAACGTCGACGTCAACGCGCTCGTGAGCGGCGTCGGCGACCGCTTCTTCCAGGCGCGCGGGATGCGCTTCGCGTTCGGCGCCGCGTTCGACGAAGACGCGGTGCGCCGTCAGGCGCAGGTCGCCGTGATCGACCAGAACACGCGCCGCAAGTTGTTCGGCGCGACGCGCAACCCGATCGGCGACGTGATCCTCGTCGACAACGTGCCGTGCGTCGTGATCGGCGTGACGGCCGACAAGAAGAGCGCGTTCGGCAGCGTGAAAAGCCTGAACGTGTGGGTGCCGTACACGACCGCGAGCGGGCATCTGTTCGGCCAGCGCTATCTCGACAGCATCACCGTGCGCGTGCGCGACGGGCAGCCGAGCGCCGCCGCCGAGAAGAGCCTCGAGAAGCTGATGATCCAGCGCCACGGCCGCAAGGATTTCTTCACGTACAACATGGACAGCGTGGTCAAGACCGTCGAGAAGACCGGCCAGTCGCTGACGCTGCTGCTGTCGCTGATCGCCGTGATCTCGCTCGTCGTCGGCGGGATCGGCGTGATGAACATCATGCTGGTGTCGGTCACCGAGCGCACGCGCGAGATCGGCATCCGGATGGCGGTCGGCGCGCGCCAGTCCGACATCCTGCAACAGTTCCTCGTCGAAGCGGTACTTGTCTGCCTGCTCGGCGGCACGATCGGCATCGCGCTGTCGTTCGGGCTCGGCGCGCTGTTCTCGATGTTCTTCGCGCAGTGGAAGATGGTGTTCTCCGTCGGCGCGATCGTGACGGCGTTCGTCTGCTCGACGCTCACCGGTGTGATATTCGGCTTCATGCCCGCACGCAACGCGTCGCGGCTCGATCCGATCGATGCGCTCGCGCGCGACTGACGCAAGGCCCGCCATGACGCATTCCTCACCGCTTCTCCACCTCGGCGCATTCGCCTGTGCGGCCGCGCTGTTCGCCGGCTGCGCGGGCATACGCCACGACCCGCTGCCAGCCGTCGCGATGCCCGCGAACTGGGCCGCGCCGGTTGCGGCCGACGCGCCGGCCACCACGCGCGACTGGTGGCGCAGCTTCGGCGATCCGCAACTCGACGCACTGATCGACGACGCGCTGCGCGCCAACAACGACCTCGCGATCGCGGCGATCCGCGTGTATCGCGCGCAACTGCAAGCCGGGCTCGCCGATACGAACCTGACACCCAACGTGACGGCCGGCGCGAACGGCGCCGTGTCGCGCACGCTCGATACGCACCAGATGAGCCGGTCGAGCGGCATCAACGGTTCGCTCAGCTATGAAATCGACCTGTGGGGCCGGCTGGCCGCGCTGCGCGACGCCGCGCGCTGGGAAGCCGATGCGACGGCCGCCGATCTCGAAGCCGCCCGGCTATCGCTGATCGGCACGACCGCGTCGCTGTACTGGCAGATCGGCTATCTGAACCGGCAGATCGCGCTCGGCGACGCGAACATCGCGTATGCGGTGCGCACGCTCGCGGTCGTTCGGTCGCGGCACACGGCCGGCGCCGTGTCGGGGCTCGACCTCGCGCAAGCCGAACAAAGCCTCGCCGCGCAACGCGCCGCGCAGACGCAGCTGATCCAGCAGCGCACCGAGAACCGCCACGCGCTCGCCATCCTGTTCGACCGGCCGCCGCAGCAGCTTGCGGCCGAACCGCCGGCGCTGCCCGACGCGGCGCCGCCGGAGGTCGCGGCCGGCCTGCCCGCGAGCCTGCTCGGCCGGCGGCCCGACTTGCGCGCGGCGGAATTCCGGCTGCGCGAGTCACTCGCGCAGGTCGACACGACGCGCACGAGCTTCTACCCGACCTTCACGCTGACCGGCAGCGCCGGCACGACGAGCACGAGCCTCGAGCGCGTGCTGACGAATCCGGTCGGCACACTCGGGCTCGGCCTCGCGCTGCCGTTCATCCAGTGGAACACGATGCAGTTGCAGATCAAGGTGTCGAAGTCGCGGTACGAGGAAGCGGTGGTCGGGTTCCGCCAGCGGCTCTACACGGCGCTCGCGGAAGTCGAGAATGCGCTGTCGGCACGCGTGCAGCTCGAACGCGAAGCCGAACAGCGTGCACTGTCGCTGGCCCAGGCGCAGCGTGCCGAGCGGCTGGCCGCCGCGCGCTTCGCGGCCGGTGCGACCGCCGTGCAGCCGTGGCTCGACCAGCAGCAGGTGCTGAGGAGCGCGCAAAGCGCCGACGAACTGACGCGCCTGAACCGGCTCAACAACCAGATGACGCTGTACCGCGCGCTCGGCGGCGGGACCTCCTGACGGACAGTCGAATCCCGCAGGCGGGCCGGCCGCGTCATTCGCACACGGCCGCCCCGCGCCGCGCGGGTGCGAACGCCACCGCGCTCGCGGTCGCCAGCACGGCCACACCGGCCGCGCCGTACACCATCACCCAGCCGAAGCCGTGTACGAGCGCCGCATGCAGCGCCGCACCGGTCGGGTCGGCCTGCGCGAGCGCCGGCGCGATCGCGTGCAGCCCGTCGGTGCGGCCCGACGCGATCTCCTGCGCGAGCCGGCGCAGCGCGGCATCGCCGATCGCGCCCGCCGCCCCGCCCTTCAGGCTCGCGACGATCCCCGCGACCAGCACGAAGCCCATCGCCGCGATGTTCAGCGCGAGCGAGATCATCCGCGCACTCATGTCGATCCCCGACGCCATCCCGGCCCGCGAACTCGGCACGGCCCCCGTCGTGGTATTGGTGACGGGCGTGTTCGTCAACCCGAGCCCGATGCCGGCGATCACGCAGCCGGGCAGCATCGTCAGCCAGCTCGCATGCTCGGCCGCGCTGCCGAGCCGCATCAGCGCGAAACCGGCCGCGATCGTGAACAGGCCGCCCGGAATCACGACGCCCGGCCCGTAGCGCAGTGCGAGCCGTTCGCCGAACGGCGGCGCGACCAGCGTCGGCAGCGTATACGCGAGCAACGCGAGGCCGGCCGTCACGCTGTCGTAGCCGAGCGCGACCTGGAACCAGATCGGCAGGTAGATCATGAACGGCCAGAAGCTGAAGTTCATCCCCATCGAGCCGAAGATCGCGCCGGTGAACGCGCGGATCCGGAACACGGAGAAGTCGAACATCGGCCGCGCGCTGGCGCGCTCCGCGATGAAGAAGCCGGCCACCGCCAGCACGGTCGCACCGAGCACGCCCAGGCCGGCGGCACTGGCCAGCCCGAGTTCCGCGCTTTGCGTGATGTAGAACGCGAGGCCGAGTACCGCGAGCGACAGCGTGACGATGCCCGCGACGTCGAGCGTGCCCGCATGCGGATCGCGCGACTCCTGCACCGCGCCGCCGATCAGCACGAGCGCGACGGCCGCGAGCGGCGCATGGACGAGGAATACCCACGGCCAGCTCGCCAGCGCGACGATCGCGCCGCCGACGATCGGCCCGAAGCCGAGCCCGATGCCGAACACGATCCCCCAGATTCCGAACGCGCGACCGCGCTCGCGGCCCTCGCGGAACTGGTGCGACAGCACGGCAATCTGGCAGATCAGCATCGCGCCACCGCTCGCGCCCTGCAGCAGCCGGCCCGCGACGAGCACCGGCACGTTCGGCGCGAGCCCGCACAGCAGCGACGTCGCGCCGAACAGCACGGTGCCGATCACGTACACGCGCTTGCGGCCGAACCGGTCGGCGAGCGTGCCGGCCGCCATCAGTACCGTCGTGCACGCGATCGTGTACGCGTTCATGATCCACTGCATGCCGTTGAAATCGCCATGCAGCACGTATTCGAGCGTCGGCAGGATCACCGGCACGCTCGAGATTTCGAGGCCGAACATCAGCGACGTGAGACAGACGGCCGCGAGTGCGACCGCATTCCTGCGAGAGTCGGATAGCGTCATGCGTACTGCGCGGCGGCCCGGTGACAGGCCGCGCGCCTCCAGGTGAGTGAGATGCGCCGCGTGCGGCCGGCATCGCACGCTGGACGGGAATCGGTACTATAGTGAGAATTTCCATCCCCATTGACGCACGCATTTCCGCGAACTGGGGAATCTCAGGACTCAATCGACGCAACCCGTGATGACCGACAGACTCGACGGCGTAACGACCTTCGTCCAGGTAGTGGAATCGGGCAGCTTCGCGCTCGCGGCGGAACGGCTCGAAATGACGCGCTCGGCGGTCGGCAAGGCCATCGCGCGGCTCGAAAAGCGGCTCGGCGCGCGGCTGCTGCAGCGCACGACGCGCAGCCAGAGCCTGACCGACGACGGCCAGGCGTATTACGACCGCTGCGTGCGCGCGCTGGCGGAACTGGAAGCGGCGGAGGCCGATCTCGATTGCGGCCGCAACGAAGCCCGCGGCAAGCTGCGGCTGAGCGTGCCGCTCGCGTTCGGGCATCACTGCGTGACGCCGATCGTGCTCGATCTCGCGCGCAATTACCCGCACCTGCGGATCGACGTGTCGATCACCGACCGCTTCGTCGATCTCGTCGAGGAAGGCATCGACCTCGCGGTACGGATCGGCACGCTCGCGGACAGCACGAGCCTCGCGGTGCGCCGGCTCGGCACGCAATACGGCAGCCTCGGCGCCGCGCCGTCGTATCTCGCGCGCTACGGGATGCCGAAAACGCTCGACGACCTGAAGCAGCACCGGACGATCGCGTATTCACGCTCGGGCGTGGTTCAGCCGTGGGACTTGCGCGCGCCGGACGGCTCGACGGTGCGCATCGACATGCCGCATCAACTGAGTTTCGACGACGTGCAGGCGATTGCGGCGGCCGGCGCGTCGGGGTTCGGGATCGCCTGGGTGCCGAGCTGGCTGCTCGACCATTACGTCAAGCGCGGCGAAATGGTCGTCGTGCTCGATCGCTGCTTCGTCTGCGAAGGCGACATTCACGCGATCTGGCCGAAGACGCGCTACCTGCCGCGCAAGACGCGCTGCGTGATCGACGCGCTCGCACAAGCGATTCCGCCGATGATCGAGCGAGCGGACGAAGTGCGATGAGATGAGGGGCGTTGAAGCCGGCGCGCCGCCGCACGGCGCGCCGGGCGGTCACGCCGCGCCGAGATCGGCGAGCGGATGCGCGAACAGCTTCCACGGCGACGTCAGGAAATGCCGCACGCGTTCGGCGCGCACTTCGACGAGCGACGCGGGCGCCCAGCGCGGCTTGCGATCCTTGTCGACGAGATGCGCGCGCACGCCTTCGCAGAAGTCGCCTTCCTCGATCGCACGCGCCACGATGCCGAGTTCCATCCGGAACGATTCGGCCAGCGTCATCTGCCGGCCGCGCAGCAGCGCTTCACGCGTCACGGAAAGCATCGTCGGCGAATGGCTCGCGAGCGCATCGAGCGTCGCCTGCAGCCATTGACGGTGCTCGCGCGACAGGTCTTCGCGCGCGAGATCCTGCGTCAGCGTCGCGACGATTCGCTCGACGGTCGAGCGCTTGTCGAAGTGGCGGACGATCCACGGCATCTGGCTGTCGAGCGCCGCATGCGGCACGACGTTGCACGGCGGCTCGAATACCTTGCGCAGCAGCGGCAGCGCGTCGCCGTCCCACTTGACGTTTTCGATGCGCGTCTCGAACGTGTCGAGCCACGCGGACGGCACGCACAGATCCGCTAGCTTGGCGGTCAGCGCGTCGGCGGCCGACAGCATCGCGCCGGTCAGCCCGACGTACAGTTCGAGTTCGACCGGCATGCGCGACAGGAAATGCGTCGCGCCGACGTCGGGCACGAGGCCGATGCGCGTTTCCGGCATCGCGATCTTGCTGCGCTCGGTCGCCACCCGCAGCGCGGCGCCCTGCGCAAGACCCATGCCGCCGCCCATCGTCACGCCGTCCATCAGCGCGACCACCGGCTTCGGGAACGTGTGGATCGCGTAGTCGAGCCGGTATTCGTCGACGAAGAACGGCAGCCAGGTTTCGCGCTGCGCGACCATCCGGTACAGCGCACGCACGTCGCCGCCCGCGCAGAAGCCCTTCTCGCCCGCGCCGCGCAGCACGACCGCGACGATCTGGTCGTCGTGGCGGCAGCGCTCGAGGAGCGCGGCCAGCTCGCCGATCATCGCGTACGACAGCGCGTTGAGCGCGGCCGGACGGTTCAGCGTGATCAGCGCCACGCGATTCACCACGCGGAACAGCACCTCGGGCGCGTGCTCCGCGAACGCGTCGTGATTCGTGACCGGCGTGCTCATCGTTGCGGCTCTCCGTCGGTATTCCACTGCGGCGCGCGCTTGCCGAGGAACGCGGCCACGCCCTCGCGCGGATCGTTCGTCTCGAACAGGTCGACGAAGCGTTCGCGTTCGACCGCGAGCGCCGCGCTGCGCGGCACGCCACGGCGCGCGAGGCCGATCAGCTCCTTGCTGTACGTGACCGCGTGCGGGCTCTGCCGCGCGACGTTGCGCGCGAGCGCCAGCGCCGCATCGCGTGCGGCGCCGCTTTCGACCACGTCCTCGACGAGGCCGATCCGCAGCGCGGTGGCCGCGTCGACGCGCGCGCCGGTCAGGATGATCTTCTTCGCCCAGCCTTCGCCGACGAGCCAGGGCAGCGTCTGCGTGCCGAGCCCGCACGGCAGCAGGCCGACCGACGGCTCGGGCAGCGCCATCTGCGCATGCGTCTCGGCGATCCGCAGGTCGCACGCGAGCGCGCATTCGAGCCCGCCGCCCATCGCATAGCCGTTGATCGCGGCGATCGTCACGACACGCGCGTCATGCAGCGCCTCGAACGCCGCGCCGAAGCGCGACGCCATCGCGCGCGCGACCGCGCGGTCGCCATCGGCGAACGTGTTGAGATCGGCGCCCGCGCTGAAGAACTTCGGGCCGTCGCCGGTGATCACCAGTGCGCGCACGCGCGGGTTCGCATTCAGTTCCGCGACGGTTGCCTGCAACTGCTGCAGCCCGTCGGCGGTAAAAGCGTTCGCGGGCGGACGCTTGAGCGTCGCGCACGCGATCGCGCCGTCGTCGACGTAGTCCAGTTCGATCATCACGCGTCCTTCTTCGTTGCCGGTTGGTACAGGCGGATCACCGCCGAGAAATCGAGTTGACCGTCGCCGCGGCTGCTCATCGTCTGGTACAGCTGCTGCGCGAGCGCGCCGAGATAGACGGGCTGGCGCGCCTGCTTCGCCGCATCGTTCGCGAGGCCGAGATCCTTCAGCATCAGGTCGGTACCGAAGCCGCCCGTGTAGCCGCGCGACGACGGCGCGGTCTCGATCACGCCCGGATACGGGTTGTAGGTGTCCGAGCTCCAGCAGCGGCCCGTCGACGTGTTGACGATGCCGGCCAGCACCTTCGGGTCGATGCCGAGTGCGACGCCGAGCGACATCGCCTCCGACACGGCCGCCATCGAGATGCCGAGCACGAGGTTGTTGCAGACCTTCGCGACCTGCCCCATGCCCGTCGCGCCGCAGTGGACGATGTTCTTGCCCATGCCGGCGAGCACGGGCTTCACGCGCTCGAAATCAGCATCGCTGCCGCCGACCATGAAGGTCAAGGTACCGGCCGCCGCGCCGCCGGTGCCGCCCGACACCGGCGCATCGACGAACGCGCCGCCGTGCTCGCGCACCAGCGCGCCGAACGCCTGTGCGCTGGCCGGGTCGATCGTGCTCGAATCGATCACGGTCGCGCCCGCGCCGAGGCCCGCCAGCACGCCGTTTTCGCCCGACAGCACCGAGCGCACGTGCGGGGCGGCTGGCAGCATCGTGATGACAAACGTCGCGCCCGATGCGGCATCGCGCGGCGACGCGGCCACCTGCGCGCCGGCGTCCTGCAGCGCGCGCAACGCATCGGCGCTGAGGTCGAACGCGTGCACTTCGTGGCCTGCTTTCAGCAGGTTCAGCGCCATCGGTGCGCCCATGTGGCCGAGGCCGATAAATCCGATTTTCATTTTGGAGTCCTCCGCCGCTCAATGCAGCCGGATCGTCGTGTTCACCGGGCCGGCCGTCGTGTCGTCGTCGAACCAGCGCGCGGTAACCGTCTTCGTCTGCGTGTAGAACTGCACGACCTGCTTGCCATACGGGCCGAGATCGCCGAGCTTCGAGCCGCGCGAACCGGTGAAGCTGAAGAACGGCACCGGCACCGGGATCGGGATGTTGATGCCGACCTGGCCGATGTCGATCTCGCTCTGGAACTTGCGCGCAGCCGCGCCGCTTTGCGTGAACAGGCCGACGCCGTTGCCGAACGGGTTCGCGTTGACGAGCGCGATTGCTTCGTCGAGCGTTCCGGCTTCGAGCACGACGAGCACCGGACCGAAGATTTCGTGCGTGTAGATCGACATGCCGGTCTTCACGCCCGAGAAGATCGTCGGGCCGATGAAGTTGCCGCTTTCATAGCCGGCCACCTTCACGTCGCGGCCGTCGAGTTCGAGCTTCGCGCCTTCGTTCACACCCGCTTCGATCAGCGAGAGGATGCGCTCCTTCGCGGTCTTCGATACAACCGGGCCGACGTCGGTGCCGGCTTCCGCGCCCGCATTCACCTTCAAAAGCTTCGCCTTGGCGACGAGATCGGGCAGCCAGTCGCGCGCTTCGCCAACCAGCACCGCGACCGACGTCGCCATGCAGCGCTGCCCTGCCGCGCCGAAGCCGGCGCCGACGAGCGCATTGATCGTCTGCTCGCGGTTCGCATCGGGCAACACCACCGCATGATTCTTCGCGCCCATCATCGACTGCACGCGCTTGCCGTGCGCGCTGCCGAGGTTGTACACGTGCGTGCCGACCGCCGTCGAGCCGACGAACGAGATGGCCTTCACGAGCGGATGCGTGCAGATCGCGTCGACGACTTCCTTGCCGCCGTGCACGACGTTCAGTACGCCTTTCGGTACGCCGGCCTCGATCGCGAGCTCGACGAGCTCCATCGTCGACATCGGATCCTGTTCCGACGGCTTCAGCACGAACGTGTTGCCGCAGACGATCGCCATCGGGAACATCCACAGCGGAATCATCGCGGGGAAATTGAACGGCGTGATGCCCGCGCACACGCCGAGCGGCTGGCGCAGCGTGTAGGTGTCGACGCCGCCCGCGACGTTCTCCGCGAATTCGCCGAGCTGCAGCGAACCGATGGAGCACGCGTGCTCCACCACTTCGAGGCCGCGGAAGATGTCGCCTTCGGCATCGGGAATCGTCTTGCCCTGCTCGGCCGTCAGCGTCTTCGCGATGCGCTGCTGGTTCGTGCGCACGAGATCCTGGAACTTCAGCATGATGCGCATGCGTGCGGCGATCGGCGTGTTCTTCCACGTCGCGTACGCGGTGTGCGCGGCCTGCACGGCCGCGTCGACTTCCGCGACGGTCGCGAACGGCACGCGTGCGAGCACCTGTTGCGTCGCCGGGTTGACGATGTCGCGCCACTCGTTCGTGGCGGACTCGACGAAGGCGCCGTCGATCAGCAGCTTGACCGTCGGCACGTCTTTCGAATTCGCGTTCATCGATCCACTCTCCTTGCAGAGGGCCGCGAAGCGCGATATCGCCGCGCGGCCGGTTCAGTTCGGCTGCGGGCGGCGGCCGCGACAAGCGGCGCGCTCGGCCCGCGGTCACGTCATTTCAGTTCGGCGGCAAAATCTTCTTCCCAGTATTCGCCGGGCATGCGCGCGCTCGCGTCGTCGCCACGCTCGATCTCGCGGCGGCGCAGCTCGACGCGGCGGATCTTCCCCGAGATCGTCTTCGGCAGATCGGCGAACTGCAGGCGGCGGATGCGCTTGTACGGCGCGAGCTTCTCGCGCGAGAAACGGAAGATCTCCAGCGCCAGCTCGGGGCTTTCCTCGTAGCCCTGGCGCAGCGTGATGAAGGTCTTCGGCACCGACAGCCGCACGGGGTCGGGGCTCGGCACGACGGCCGCTTCGGCGATCGCCGGATGCTCGATCAGCACGCTCTCGAGTTCGAACGGGCTCAGCCGGTAGTCGGACGACTTGAACACGTCGTCCGCGCGGCCGATGTACACGTAGTAGCCGTCGTCGCCGCGCATCGCAATGTCCGACGTGCGGTAGTGGCCGTCGCGCATCGCATGGGCCGTCGCATCGGGATTGTTCGCGTAGCCGGTCATCAGCCCGACCGGGCGCGTGACGTCGGGGCCGATCGGCAGCGCGACTTCACCTTCGGTCACGGGCGCGCCGTCCGGGTCGAGCAGCGCGATCCGGTAGCCGGGCAGCGGCCGCCCCATCGAGCCCGCGACCACCGGCTGACCCGGCGAGTTGCCGATCAGGCAGGTCGTCTCGGTCTGGCCGTAGCCGTCGCGAATCGCGATGTTCCACGCCTTCTTCACACGCTCGATGATCTCGGGATTCAGCGGCTCGCCCGCGCCGACGATCTCGCGCAGCTTCACGTCGAACGACGCGAGCGGCTGCTGCACGAGCATGCGCCACACGGTCGGCGGTGCGCACAACGTTGTGACCTGGTATTTGACGAGCGCATCGAGCACGACCTTCGGCTCGAAACGCGCGTAGTTGAATGCGAACACGCACGCCTGCGCATTCCACGGCGCGAAGAAGCAGCTCCACGCGTGCTTCGCCCAGCCCGGCGAGCTGATATTCCAGTGGATATCGCCCGGCTGCAGCCCGACCCAGTACATCGTCGACAGATGGCCGACCGGATAGGTGCGGTGCGTATGCTCGACGAGCTTCGGCTTCGACGTCGTGCCCGACGTGAAGTACAGCAGCATCGGATCGTTCGCATAGGTGACGGCGTCCGGCTCGAATTCGGCGCTCGCCGCATAACCGTCGTTCATCGCGAGCCAGCCCGCGCGCGGCGCACCCGCGACGATCTTCTGCGCGAGGCCGAGGTCGGGCTGTTCGAATTTGGCGGTTTCGTTCTCGTCGACGATCACGTATTTCGCGCCGCCGATCTGCACGCGGTCGCGCACGTCGTCGGGCGACAGTTGCGTGGTGGCAGGCAGCACGATCGCGCCGAGCTTCATTGCGGCGAGCATCGCGTCCCACAGCTCGACACGGTTCGGCAGCATCAGCAGGATGCGGTCGCCGCGCACGACGCCGATCGAACGCAGCCAGTTCGCGATCCGCGACGAACGCTCGGACATCTGCGCGAACGAATACGGATCGCCCGTACCGGTCGCCGCATCGACGATCCACAGCGCGGGCTGGTCGTTGCCGCGCGCCATCGGGTCGAAGTAGTCGAGCGCCCAGTTGAACGCATCGAGCACCGGCCATTCGAACTCGCGGTACGCGGTTTCGTAGTCGGTGCGATGGCGCAGCAGAAAGTCGCGTGCGTTCAGGAATGCCTGTACCGTCATCGTTTCCTCCAGTCTCCATGTCTCGCGGTCAACCGGCGCATGCGCTGCAGCCCATGCGCGGTTTCCCCTGGTGCGGCGCACGGTCACGTCGTTGCGTGCCGCGTTCGCCGCGCTGCCCTCGTGCCTTGCGTGATGTTTCGACCGGGGCGACCGTCGCGGCTCAAAGCTGCCGTGCGATCACCATCCGCTGCACTTCGCTGGTGCCTTCGTAAATCTGCGTGATGCGTGCGTCGCGATAGTGACGCTCGACCTCGTAATCGACCAGGTAGCCGTAGCCGCCGTGGATCTGGATCGCATCCGAACACACGCGCTCGGCCATCTCCGACGCGAACAGCTTCGCCTGCGACGCCTCCGACAGGCACGGCAAGCCGGCCGTGCGCAGCTTCGCCGCGTGATGCACGAGCAGGCGCGCGGCGTTGATCTGCACGGCCATGTCGGCGAGCTTCTGCTGGATCGCCTGATGCTCGGCGATCGGCTTGCCGAACTGCACGCGCTCGCCCGCATAACGGCGCGCCTTGTCGAACGCCGCGCGCGCGATGCCGAGCGCCTGCGCGGCGATGCCGATACGGCCGCCCTCGAGGTTCGACAGCGCGATCTTCAGCCCTTCGCCGCGATTGCCGAGCAGGTTCTCTTCCGGAATCGCACAGTTCTCGAACGTGATCGGGCACGTATCCGACGCGCGGATACCCATCTTCTTCTCGGGCTTGCCGACGATGAAGCCCGGCGTGTCGGTCGGCACCAGGAACGCGGAAATGCCGCGCTTGCCGGCTTCCGGGTCGGTCATGGCAAAAACGATCGCCACCCCGGCGCGTTGGCCGTTGGTCACGAACTGCTTCGCGCCGTTCAGCACCCATTTGCCGTCGCGCAGCTCCGCACGCGTGCGCAGGTTGTTCGCCTCGGAACCGGCGTGCGGCTCGGTCAGGCAGAACGCGCCGATCACGCGGCCGGCCGCCATGTCGGCCAGCCAGCGATCCTTCTGCGCGGGCGTGCCGAAGCCGAGGATCGGCCCGCAGCCGACCGAGTTGTGCACGCTCATCATCGTCGCGCACGCGGCGTCGCCGGCGGCGACCTCTTCCATCGCCAGCGCGTAGGCCACGTAGTCCGTATACGAGCCGCCCAGCTCCTGCGGCACGATCATCCCGAGCAGGCCGAGTTCGCCGAGCTGCGCGACGATCGCGTCGGGCAGGTGCGCGTCGTGGTCCCATTGCGCCGCGTTCGGCGCCAGCATCTCGGTCGCAAAGGCGCGCGCGGCATCGCGGATCATCCGCTGGTCTTCGGTATAAAGCTCGTCCATGGTGCTGCTGTCTCCCGCGGCCGCCGGGCGCGACCGTCCTTGCGTTTCGATGCAACAAGTGTAGGCAAGCCGGCGCGACTGTTCGATGCTCGCGTCGCTCATTTACACTGAGCGTTTTTGCCACACCGGCGGCACGGATGAAGCAGGAAGACAAGGGAACCGTCGCGATCAGCCTCGTCGCTTACAGCGTCGCGCTCGCCACGCGACGCGGCGTCGCGGCCGAGCCGCTGCTCGCGCAGGCCGGCATCGCACCCGCGCTGCTCGAGCAGCCGCGCGCACGCGTGAGCGCGCAGCAGTACGGCGCGTTGTGGAACGCGATCGCGCGCACGATGGACGACGAGTTTTTCGGGCAGGATCGCCACCCGATGCGCAGCGGCAGCTTCATCGCGATGAGCCAGTCCGCGCTAACCGCGCGCGACGGGCTGCACGCGATGGCGCGCGCGGTGAATTTCATGCACTGCGTGCTCGACGACCTGCACGCGGAGCTCGACGCGAACCCGCAGCGCGTGCGGCTGCGCTTCGTGCACCGCAACAACGGCGCGACGCCCGCGATGTTCACGTACGCGACCTATTTCATCATCGTGTACGGGCTGACCTGCTGGCTGATCGGGCGCCGCATTCCGCTGCTGCATGCGAGCTTCCGCTGCGACACGCCGCCCGCCGACCACGAGTACCCGTCGATGTTCTGCGACGACATGCGGTTCAACGAACCCGATTCGTATGTCGATTTCGATCCCGAATTCGCGACGCTGCCGGTCGTGCAGAACGCGAAGACGCTGAAGACGTTCCTGCGCAACGCGCCGGCCAGCTTCATCGTCAAGTACCGCAACCCGAACGCGCTCGCGCAGCGCGTGCGCGCGGTGCTGCGCGGGATGCCGCCCGCCGCGTGGCCGGGCGCGGGCGGGATGGCCGCGCGGCTGCACGTGGCCGAGGCCACGCTGCGCCGCAAGCTGCACCAGGAAGGCCAGGCCTACCAGTCGATCAAGGACACGCTGCGGCGCGATCTCGCGTTCGAGGCGCTGGCCGACCCCGCGCGCACGATCGCCGACGTCGCGGCCGCAACCGGTTTCGCGGAACCCAGCGCGTTCTACCGCGCGTTCCGCAAATGGAGCGGGCGCAGCCCGGCCGATTATCGCGACGAAGTGCTTGCGCGCGGCGGCGGCGCGGTCTGACTCTGCGCCACGTGGCCACGGTTTCGCGCTTTCGGCCGAAACCGCCTAATCTTTAAGCATCGGGCCCACGCCCTTTCCGCGAGCCGGACGGCGCGCGGCCGCGCGCCGCCCGGACGTCCCCATGCGCTTTCACCGTCATGAGCCGCCGGCGCCTGCCGTGCCCGACGGCCGCCCCCGTCACCCGCTGTCCGCGCGGGTCGCGCGCGCCGCGCTGTTCGCGGCGCTGCTCGTCGTGTGCGCCGCAGTCGCCGCACCGCCTCCTGTCGACGCGCCCGCTGCCGCTCGCCCGGTCATCGTGATCCCGATCAACGGCGCGATCGGCCCGGCCAGCGCCGATTTCATCGTGCGCTCGCTCGACCGTGCCGCCCGCGAGCACGCGCCGCTCGCGATCCTGCAACTCGACACGCCCGGCGGCCTCGATACCTCGATGCGGCAGATCATCAAGGCGATCCTCGGCTCGCCGGTGCCGGTCGCCGCGTTCGTCGCGCCGGGCGGCGCACGGGCCGCGAGCGCGGGCACCTACATCGTCTATGCGAGCCACTTCGCGGCGATGGCGCCCGGCACCAATCTCGGCGCGGCGTCGCCCGTGCAGATCGGCGTCGGCGGCGCCGCGCCGCCGGGCGCGAACCCCGCTGCGCCACGGCCACCCGCGGCCGGGACGCCGGGTGCCTCGGGCGCGTCGGGCGCGTCACCGGCCGCGCTGCCGACCGACACGCAATCGACCGAGATCCGCAAGGCGATGCAGGACGCGTCGGCCTATATCCGCGGCCTCGCGCAGTTGCGCGGGCGCAATGCCGAATGGGCCGAGCGCGCGGTGCGCGAAGCCGTCAGCCTGTCGGCCAGCGAGGCACGCGCGCAGCACGTGGTCGACCTGATCGCGCAGGATCCGGCCGATCTCGCGCGCCAGCTCGATGGCCGCAGCGCGACGACCACCGCCGGCACGGTGCGGCTCGCGACCGCGCATGCGCCGCTCGTCGTGGTCGAACCCGACTGGCGCAGCCGCTTCCTGTTGATCATCACCGATCCGAACGTCGCGCTGATCCTGCTGACGATCGGCATCTACGGCCTTTTCTTCGAGTTCGCGAACCCCGGCTTCGTACTGCCGGGCGTCGCCGGCACGATCTGCCTGCTGGTCGGGTTGTTCGCGATGCAGCTGCTGCCGGTCAGCTACGCGGGCCTCGGCCTCGTGCTGCTCGGCCTCGGTTGCCTCGTCGCCGAGGCATTCCTGCCGACTTTCGGCGTGCTCGGCTTTGGCGGGATCGTGTCGTTCACGATCGGCGCGCTGATGCTGATCGACACCGACGTGCCCGGCTACGGGATTCCGTGGCCCGTGATCGCGAGCCTCGCGCTCGGCGGCGGGCTGCTCGTCGCGGGCGTGTCGAGCGTCGCGCTGCGCGCACGGCGCCGCCCGGTCGTAACGGGCGCCGAGGCGATGCTCGGCAGCATCGGCGAGGTGCTCGACGACGGCCTGCAGGCCGACCAGCCGCGCGGCGCGGCCGGCGCCGCGCCATCGGCCGCCGGTTGGGCGCGCGTGCGCGGCGAGCGCTGGCGCGTGGCGAGCAGCGCGCCGCTCGCCGCGGGCTGCCGCGTACGCGTCACCGGCCGCCACGGGCTGCTGCTCACCGTCGCTCCGCTCTACGACATACCGGCGCAAGAACAACATCAAGGAGAGCCGTCATGATCGGCTACACGTTCGGCTTCAGCAGTGTCCTGATCGTCTTCGTCGTGGTGCTCGTCGCGTCGTCGATCCGCATCTTCCGCGAGTACGAGCGCGGCGTGGTGTTCATGCTCGGCCGGTTCTGGAAAGTGAAGGGGCCGGGTCTCGTGCTGATCATCCCGATCGTCCAGCAGGTCGTGCGGATCGACCTGCGCACCGTCGTGTTCGACGTGCCGCCGCAGGACGTGATCACGCGCGACAACGTGTCGGTGAAGGTCAACGCGGTCGTGTATTTCCGTGTCGTCGATCCGGAGAAGGCCGTGATCCAGGTCGCGCGCTTTTTCGACGCGACGAGCCAGCTGTCGCAGACGACGCTGCGCTCGGTGCTCGGCAAGCACGACCTCGACGCACTGCTCGCCGAGCGCGAGCAGTTAAATGCCGACATCCAGAAAACGCTCGACGCACAGACCGATGCATGGGGGATCAAGGTGTCGACGGTCGAGATCAAGCACGTCGACCTGAACGAGACGATGATCCGCGCGATCGCGCGGCAGGCCGAAGCCGAACGCGAGCGGCGCGCGAAGGTGATTCACGCGGAAGGCGAACTGCAGGCGTCGGAGAAGCTGCTGCAGGCCGCGCAACGGCTCGCGCTGCAACCGCAGGCGATGCAGCTGCGCTATTTGCAGACGCTGACGACGATCGCCGCGGACAAGAACTCGACGATCGTGTTTCCGCTGCCGATCGACCTGATCGGCGCGTTGCTGGAGCGGCTGGGTACGCCGCGCGAGCGCTGAAACGCGCGTGTTCCGACGTGCGCGACGCTGCCGTCGCGCATGCCGGGTGCCGGGCCGAGACGGCCCGGCCCGGCACACGTCAAGCGAGCAGCTTGCGCTCGGTCTTGCCGTACTTGATCGACTTCTCGTCCGGAATCATCAGGCCCGTGTGCTCATCGCGGCCCTGCAGCAGGAAACGCGCGTCCTGCTGGCCGATCTGCTCGGCCGCGAGCTTGCTGTCCGCGCCGATCTCGCCCTTCTTCATCCGGTTGACGATCACGCCGGCCGCGGTGTCCTTGAAGTCGCGCAGCATCCACGCGTCGCCGTCGCTGTCGCCGAACACCAGCAGCGGGCCGTAGCCCTTCTTCGATTCGAGCACGTTGCGGATGCCTACCGTCTTGCCGGGCCCCCAGTTGAAATGCCAGCCGGCCGGATAGGTGCTCGTGTACTTGCCGTCCCGCATGTCGAGGCGCAGGCCGATCACGTTCTCCGGCGGCACGCCGTAGCCGTAGTTCGGATTGCCGGCGAACACGCGCACGACATCGTCGAGCGACGCGGTGCTCACGTACACGTCGATGCCGTTCGCGCGCAGCGTGTGCATCACCGCGCGGATTTCCTCATGAATGCGGATGCCGTGGAAATGCGTGTCGGCCACCACGCCAGCCTTGCCCGGCAGCGTCTTCGGGCTTTCGTAGCGGACCTTGCGCAGCGCGTCGCCGATCCCGTAGTTATCCGATGCTTCCGCCATCGCCTGCAGCTCGGCGGTCGTCATGTTCTTGTAGAAGTAGATGATCCACTTGTAGCCGACTTCGAGCGGGTGCGTGTCGCAGATCGCGTCGTACATGAAGTACAGCTTCGCGCGGAAATCCTTGAACTGGTCAGTCTCGCGAATCTCGTCGAGGCTCTTCTCACCGCCGAAACCCTTGTAGTTCGCGTAGAGCCAGCGGTAGTCGGATTCGACGTCGGCGGCGAGATCCTCCATCGTCACCGGCTTGCCGTCGACGGTCGTGTAGTCCTTCATGAACGCGCCCTTCGGCACGTCCTTCCACATCACGGCGACGAATTCGTCCGGCGTCAGCTTGTACTGAAGATGGTTGATCTGGTACATCAGCAACGCCTCTTCGCAGTCGTTCATGATGCACGTGTTATCCCAGTCGAACACCGCGTACGGGCGGCGCTTTTCGTCGTAGCGCGCGCTCGCGACGCCATGCCGGTCGAGCACCGCCTGCAGGCGCGCGGCGTTGAACGGCGACCAGCGGCCCGGGTCCAGCGCGTCCGGCGCGGTTGCGCTCTTCGCATCGGCGGTGCCGGCCTTGAGCATCAGCGACGTCGCGGCGGTCGCCGCGGCAAGGGTGTTCATGAACTGGCGGCGTTGCATGGTCTCTCTCCGTGGAAATGTCGAATCGGTTTCGGTCACTGCCCCGTGCGGCGCACTGGCGGCTCATCGCCGTCGCGAGGCCGGGGCGGCTTCGAATTGGGGGCGAATGATGTGACGAAATTATTTCGGCAATTTGACAGCGTCACGCCGCGACGCGACGGCGAGTTGATCCGGCGCGACATGCCGGGCGCCACCAGATGGCCGAAACGGCCATCCGGGCCGGCACCAGGCCCGCCCGCGACATCGTCCGGAAACCTAGAGGCTCCCCTCGATTTCCCCCTTCCATTAGGACAAATCCTCACTTCCCGGCGCGCGTATCCGTCTATGATCGTTACATCACTCAATGACACATTAAATGCTGACTGAATAACCCGCGACGGCGACGCCGGCGGGCGCGTTCCGGATCAGCGCCCCAACGGAGACGCACCATGGCCGACCATCACCCGCTGCCGGAAGTCCACCTCGACGAGCTGCCGCAATTCCGCGCGGTCCAGCAGTTGGCGTACCGCTGCGTCGAAACCGTCGGCGCAATGCTCTATCCCGGCATCACCGAGAAGGAAGCCGCTCGCCTCCTGACCGAATGGCTGCAGGACAACGGCGTGCACGACTGGCTGCACAAGCCGTTCGCGTGGTTCGGCGACCGCACCGCGTTCGAGGGCTTCTCGGGCCTCAAGCACATGGGCGGCTTCAATCTCGCGTTCTTCCCGAGCAACCGCCAGCTCGAAACCGACATGCCGGTGATCCTCGACGTCGCGCCGGTGCTCGACGGCATCGTCGCCGACGTCGGCTACGCGCACTGCCTGGGCCACAACCCGATCCTCGAACAGTTGCAGGACGACCTGATGGACCACCGCGAGATGATCGTGCGGCTCGTGAAGGCGCGCCGGCCGATGGCCGAGGTCGCGCAGGAAGTCGACGCGCTGTGCCGCCGCCAGGGTGTCGAGCCGCGCCACAAGGCCTATCCGTTCAAGGTGCTCGCGCATCGCGTCGCGAAGATCCACAAGCTGTCGAAGCCGCGCTTCGTCGCGCGCTTCGGGCTGAACGCGACGCGCAACCTGCTGCTCGACCAGGGCCGCGCGGCGAAGCAGCAAGGCTGGTCGCCGCTGTGGTCGATCGACCGCCGCTCCGAGCATGCGCCGGTGCCGGGCCTGTGGGCCGTCGAGCCGCATCTCGGCTTTGCCGGCGTCGGCGCGAAATTCGAAGAGCTGCTCGTCATCACCGAAGACGACGCGTACTGGCTCGACGAAGACCTGCCGCACGTGCGCCGCTGGCAGCATCGCCAGGCCGAGCGTGCGCAGGCCGTCGCGACCGTGCCGGCCGCCGCCTGACGCGAATGCGCCCTTCCTCCCGAATCCCTGAACGACGGACTCACGATGCAGCCTCTTTCCGACGAAGCGCCGCTGGCCCTGTTCGAATCGGTTCATAGCGAAACGGCGGTCACCTCCGGCGACCTGACGCTCGCGGTCAAGACCTGGGGCGACCCGTCCCGCTCGCCGGTCGTGCTGGTGCACGGCTATCCCGACGACAGCAGCGTCTGGCAGCACGTCGCGCCGCTGCTCGCGCGCAAGCACTACGTGATCGCCTACGACGTGCGCGGCGCGGGCCTGTCCGGCGCGCCGAAGCGCACGGCCGACTACCACCTCGCGAAACTGACCGACGACTTCGTCGCGGTGATCGACGCGCTCTGCCCCGGCCGCGCCGTGCATCTGATCGCGCACGACTGGGGCTCGATCCAGGGCTGGGAATTCGTCACCGATGCGCGCCTCGCGGGCCGCATCGCGTCGTACACGTCGTGCTCGGGGCCGTGCCTCGACCACGTCGGCTTCTGGCTGCGCGAACGCGTGCTGCGCCCGACGCCCGCATCGCTCGCCAAGCTCGGCGGCCAGCTCGTGCGATCGTGGTACGTGTACCTGTTCCACCTGCCGTTCATCCCCGAGCTCGGCTGGCGGCTGTGGCTCGGCCGCGCGTGGCCGCGCCTGCTGCGCCGGCTCGAGAAGACACCGGCCACGCCGCGCCCGACGCAGGCCGACGACGGCGCGCGCGGCGTGCGCCTCTATCGTGCGAACTTCATCCGCTGCCTGTTCGCGCCGCGCGAGCGCTATGCGCATGCGCCGGTGCAGACGATCGTGCCGCTCGGCGACAAGTACGTGAGCCCGGCGCTGTCCGAAAACCTGTCGCGCTGGGTGCCGCAGTACTACCGTCGCGAAGTCGCGGCCGGCCACTGGCTACCGCTCGCCGATCCGGCACGATTCGCGGATCTCGCCGGGCAACTGATCGACGCGGTCGAATCGGGCAACGAACCGCCCGCGCTCGCGAACGCGCGCCGCCGCGCAACGAGCGGCCGTTTCAGCGGCAAGGTCGCGGTCGTCACCGGCGCGGGCAGCGGCATCGGCCGCTGCGCGGCGCTTGCGTTCGCCCGCGAAGGTGCGACGGTCGTCGCGTGCGACATCGATCTCGCGAGCGCCGAACGCACCGCGCTGCTGCTCGGGCTGACCGGCGCGCAGGCACACGCGAAACGCGTCGACGTCGGGTCCGCCGACGAGATGGAAGCGCTCGCGACATGGGTCGGCAGCGAACTCGGCGGCGCGGACATCGTGATCAACAACGCGGGCATCGGCATGGCCGGCGGCATCCTCGACACGAGCGCGCGGCACTGGGAGCGCATCCTGCACGTGAACCTGTGGGGCGTGATCCACGGCTCGCGGCTGTTCGCGCAGCAGATGGCCGCGCGCGGCACCGGCGGGCACATCGTCAACACCGCGTCGGCCGCCGCGTTCGGGCCGTCGCGCGACCTGCCCGCGTATGCGACGACGAAGGCCGCAGTGCTGATGCTCAGCGAATGCATGCGCGCGGAACTCGCGGAGCAAGGCATCGGCGTGACGGCCGTGTGCCCGGGTTTCGCTGAGACCGGAATCATGGCGTCGACGCAATACGCGGGCGCCAACGCACAGGACGAAGCGCGGCTGCGCAAGCGCGCGACGAAGCTGTACCAGATGCGCGGCCTGAAACCGGAAACCGTCGCGCAGGCGATGGTCGACGGCGTGCTGCGCAACCGCCCCGTCGTCGCGGTCGGCGGCGAGGCGCACGCGATGCGCTTCGTCGGCCGCTTCATGCCTTGGCTCGGCCGAATGATCGCCCGCGTCAGCATGGCATCGCATTGACGGCGCATGACGCCGCACAGGGAGACAACATGACCGATACCGCCGACTACCACAAGATCAAGGCCCGGCACGTGAAGTTCGACTTCAGCGACACGCCGATCACCTGGGTGCCGAACGATCCGGGCAGCACGCACATCATCAACACGCTGAACCTGCTGTTCCCGGAAGGCGAGCTGTGGTTTTGCCGCGTGTACAACAAGGCGCTGCCGCTGATCACCGATGCGCGCCTGCGCGACGAGGCCGAAGGCTTCCTGCGCCAGGAGGCCGTGCATTCGCGCTCGCACGGCGGCGTGCTCAAGCACTACTACGACCGGCACGGCATCGACACGAAGCCGTTCACGCAGAAGCTCAACCGGCTGTTCACGCGCGTGCTCGGCGAGCAGCCGCTCGGGCTGAAGATCGGCCATACGCGCTTCTGGCTGCGGCAGCAGCTCGCCGTCATCGCGTCGCTCGAGCATTTCTTCGGCTATCTCGGCAACTGGGTGCTCAATGCGCACGGGCTCGACGAAGGCCGTGCCGACCCGACGATGGTCGACCTGCTGCGCTGGCACGGCGCGGAGGAAGTCGAGCACCGCACCGTCGCGTTCGACATCTACCGGCACCTGGGCGGCAGCTATCCGGAGCGCTGCGTGCACATGGCGTTCGTGATCCTGCTGCTGCTCTACTACATCACGACCGGCGCGAAATTCATGTACAAGCGCGATCCGGACGCCGGCCGCTACCCGGGTTTCGTGCTCGCGTGGTGGCAGGGTTCGCGGCGCGGGCACCTGCCGTCGTTCTGGAAGGTGATCGGCGCGGCGCTGCGTTATTTCAAGCCGAGCTATACGCCGCACCACGAGGGTTCGACCGAGCAGGCACTCGCCTACCTCGCGCGCTCGCCGGCCGCGCAGGCCGCCGCGCACGGCGGCAACTGGGGCACGACGAAGGGCGCCTGAGCGCGTTTCCGGCCGGCTCGGCGGGCAGTGCCCGCCGAAATGCGTACAATCGCGGCTTCAATTTCCCGGAGGTGCCGCGATGGCCATGAAGAAAACCGATCTCGAAAAGAACAAGGCGCTCAAACTGACGCAAGCGATGAAGCAGTCGGGCCCCGCGCGTTTCGGCAAGGGCGCCGACGACGCCGCCAAGCTCGACCGCCGCGCGCAGCGCAAGCTCGACCAGGAACAGGGCCTCGTGCCGTTCGCCTGCAAGCTCAACGCCGAGCTCGTCGAACAGCTGAAGGCACGCGCGGCCACGCACCCGGAAGGAATGACGGGCCTGCTGTCCGAGCTGCTCGTGAACGGCCTCGCGCAACGCGACGCGTAACCGCCACGTATCTCGAAATTTCCGTTGACATTGCTGCGGTGCCACGACACACTCGTTCGCATGCCTATGCTCAAGCCCAACGCCATCGCGCATAAAACACCAGTGAACGCCCACCCGCGGCGATCACCGGAGGCGCTTGTGCGTTAGCATCGAGACTCAGTTACGCATGTCACAAGGCCTCGCCGGAAACGGATGAGGCCTTTTTGTTTTGGTGCGCGTCATCCCGCCCGGCTCAACGGATGGAGATGACGATGGACCAAGCAAGCCGGCTGGTTGTTTGCCCCGATCGGTGCCGCACCGATACGATCGCATTGCCTAGAGTCGAGTTGCATTTCACGGTTGCGCCGCGCAGGGCGCTGGCGTGGCGTGCGCAGCACGACGCCGAGATCCGCGTGCACGATGCGACGCTGTGGATCACGCGGCTGGGCAGCGTCGACGACTATTGGATACGAACCGGCGACGTGCTGCGCGTGCAGCGCGGAGATCGCATCTGGATCAGCACCGACGACGAGCGGCCCGCCGCAGCGTCGATCACGACCGCGTACGTGATGAAACGCGACGCGTGGCTTGCGCGTGCGCTCGCGCAGATGCGCCGCATGCTGAGTGGACGATGTCGAAGTCTCGAATAGAGAAAGCATCGCTATGCGCAGCGATCTCGCGATACGCAGCACACGTGCGGCAACGGATCATCCGCGCATATCCCGAAAATAGTCGTTGACAACACATCAGCCCGACAACAAAATCGTTCGCATGCCTACGTTCAAGCTCATCGCCGTCGCGATTCATTGCTCGATGAACATTCGAAAGAATGGTTCACGGGAGGCGCTTGTGCGTTAGCAATCGAGCAGTACCGCATGTCACACAAGGCCTCACCGGAAACGGATGAGGCCTTTTTGTTCTGGTGCGCGTCATCCATCCGGCTCAATCAATGGAGAAGACGATGGACCAGGCAAGCCAGTTGTTCGACCGTCCCGATCGGCGCCGCGCCGGCACGATCGCGTTACCGACTGTCGTGATCCGCTTCGCGGTCGCGCCGCGCACGACGATGACCTGGCGCGCGTCGCAGGATGCCGAGCTGCGCACGCATGGCGCGGCGCTGTGGGTCACGCGCCCGCCGAGCGTCGACGATTACTGGGTGCGGCCCGGCGACGTGCTGCGCATCGCGCGCGGCGAGCGCATCTGGCTCGGCACCGATGCCGACCGATCGGCCGAAGCGACGCTCACGACCGCGTACGTGCGGCGCGGCGAGCGCTTCAGGCGCACGCTCGCACAAGTGCAACGTTTGCTCGTCGGGGTATGGAGAAGGAGCGGATGAGCGACGTGCCGTCAAGCACGCGAGACGCGGAACGACCGCGACCGGAAACGGACGCACCTGCAGCGCAGCACGCCGCAGGTGCGCATCGAATGCCGCGGCACGCAAGTGCGTGCCGCGAGCGATCGCACGCCGTGCGCAGCAACCTGATGCAATGCGTGCATCAGGTGCTGGCGGCGAGACGCGGGCCCGTGCTCCGGGGAGTGGAATCGAGGTCGGGACGTTGCGCTGCCTGCGAGGTCACCCACGGATCGATGCCCTGCTTCTGCACCTCTTCAAGGAATGACACTCGTGTGCGCCAGTAATCCGCTTGTAATTTCGCATCGATGACGCGCTGTTCGGCTGCGAACAGTTCCATGCGCGCCGTCACGAGCATCGACGCAGCGGTTTTTTCCGGCGTGGGGGCGTGTCGCATCGCCCAACGGCTGATCCAGTTCAACATGCTGACCTCCGTGATTACGGACGAACCCGCATCGGGCAATCGCAATCGGCCGTGCCTGCCCGAACGCGCAACGGCCTTGACCGCCATTCACCGCCTGGCCTGCACGGACTGCGACTCCCCCGCGTCGGCAATTACCGGCCGGCGTGTGCATGCGCGGTGTATCTATCCTAGAAAGACTTGCCGGTTTACGCGATGGGGTCTTGCAATCTTTTACACAGAAACCACAGTCGCCCCCGCATCGCGAAATGACAGTTGCGGACGGGACGGCTTCGGCGCACGATAGCCCGATATTTGCCACCGCCTGGACTGACGAATGGCCGCTGCACGCCGCTGCCGTGCATCCGCACCGGCCGCGTATGTGCGTCTGCGCGCACACGCAGCCTGCACCGCGTTCGTGCAGCATGCGGGCGCTCCGTTTCAGTCGCGTGTCATCGCGCACCCGCCACGCGCGACGCGGCCGCCGTGCCGTTGCGCACGCACCGGCCGGTTTCGCCCGTTCCTCCCACTTGCCTTCCCACCGTTTCCGCCATTTGCGCCATTTCTGCCGGTCCGCACCGCGCGAACCGGTAAAATGCGCGCCTTCGTCGCGCGCCCGGGCTGCCAGACCGTTCGCGCGCAGGCAACCGATCGTGCCCTCCAACTATATCGTCCGAGCTATCCGCGCTATTACAATCCGCCGATAGCCGGGCAATAGTGGCTGGTTACATTAAGTCGGCCGCGCGCTGCCTTTACAACAATTCGGCACAACAATCAACACGACAACCCGACCGGAGAAACGCCTTCATGGAATCCATCAAGCGGTATTTCGGCTTCGCTGAAGCCGGCACCGACTTCCGCACCGAAATACTCGCGGGCGTCACCACGTTCCTGACGATGGCCTACATCATCTTCGTCAACCCCGCGATCCTCGGCGATGCCGGCATGCCGAAGGAATCCGTGTTCGTCGCGACCTGCCTCGTCGCGGCGCTGGCGTCGATCATCATGGGGCTGTACGCGAACTACCCGATCGCGTGCGCGCCCGGCATGGGCCTGAACGCGTATTTCGCCTACACGGTCGTCAAGGGGATGGGCTTCACGTGGCAGGCCGCGCTCGGCGCGGTGTTCATCTCCGGCTGCCTGTTCCTGCTCGTCACGCTGTTCCGCGTGCGCGAGGCGATCGTCAACGGCATTCCGAAATCGCTGCGAATCTCGATCACCGCCGGTATCGGCCTGTTTCTCGGCATCATCTCGCTGAAGACTTCGGGTGTGATCGTCGGCAACCCGGCCACGCTCGTCACGCTCGGCGACCTGCACAAGCACGACACGATCCTCGCGATCGTCGGCTTCTTCACGATCGTCACGCTCGACCACCTGCGCGTGCGCGGCGCGATCCTGATCGGCATCATCGGCGTGACGGTCCTGTCGTTCTTCTTCGGCGACAACCAGTTCCACGGCGTGTTCTCCGCGCCGCCGTCGATCGATGCAACGCTGTTCAAGCTCGACATCCGCGCCGCGCTGTCGACCGGCATCATCAACGTGATCCTCGTGTTCTTCCTCGTCGAGCTGTTCGACGCAACGGGCACGCTGATGGGCGTCGCGAACCGCGCGGGCCTGCTCGTCGAAGGCAAGATGAACCGGCTGAACAAGGCGCTGCTCGCCGACAGCACGGCGATCGTCGCGGGTTCGGTGCTCGGCACGTCGTCGACCACCGCGTATATCGAAAGCGCATCGGGCGTGCAGGCGGGCGGCCGCACGGGCGTGACGGCGATCACCGTCGCGGTGCTGTTCCTCGCGTGCCTGTTCATCGCGCCGCTCGCCGGCGTCGTGCCGGCCTATGCAACGGCGCCCGCGCTGCTGTACGTGTCGTGCCTGATGCTGCGCGAGATGGTCGAGGTGCCTTGGGACGATGCAACGGAAGCCGTGCCGGCCGCGCTGACCGCGCTGCTGATGCCGTTCACGTACTCGATCGCGAACGGCGTCGCGTTCGGCTTCATCGCGTACGGCGGCCTCAAGCTGCTGACGGGCCAGGCGCGCACGGTCAAGCCGATCGTGTGGGTCATCGCGGCCGTGTTCCTGTTCCGCTTCTTCTATCTCGGCAGCGAATGACGGTGGCGCTTCGGCGCGATGCATGATGAAAAAACGCCACCTTCGGGTGGCGTTTTTGCTGTGCATGCCGTGCCGCCTTGTCCGCGCGGATCAAGGCGTCGCGACACCCCTGAGTTCCTCGTCGTACAGCCGCTGCGCCAGCGACGAATCGAGCGTCTTGACGCGGCGATACAACTGCACCGCGTCATCGACCCGCCCGGTGCGGCGATAAGCGACCGCCAGGTTGGCCATGACTTGCGCGTCATCGGGATACGTGCGGTTCATCTCCTCGAAGATCCCGACCGCCGCATCGGGCCGCTTGCCGCGAATCGCCGCGATGCCCATCGCCTCCCGCGCCAACCGGTTCGACGGATCGAGCTTCAATGCATGCGCAGCCGCGGCCGACGCTTCGTCGGGCTGGCCGATCTCGTTCAGTTCGCCCGCGAGCACCACCCATCCCGCCGCCAGGGATTCGTCCAGCGCAACCGCGCGCCGGAACGATGCGACGGCATGCACATGCTGGCCCAGTTGCGCCAGCGTCACGCCGTGCATCCGCCACGCCCTCGCGTCGCTGTCGTTCAGCTTGAGGGATCGGTCGAGCGCGCTCAACGCATCGACATAGTTCGACTGTGTCATGTACAGCGCGCCGAGCCGCAACCAGTATTCGGCATTGTCCGGCGCCGCTTCAACCGCACTGTGCATCGCGCTGGACGCGTTGCCGGACTGGCCTTGCAGCGCATACGCCTGGGTAAGCGCGCCCTGGATGAGCGCGGTTGCGGCGGAATCGCCGCCCTTCTGCGCCTTCAGCGCGTGCTGGTAACTGGCGATCGCGTCCGCCAGGTGGCCGAGATCGTATTGCGCACGGCCGAGTGCGTACCAAAGCCGCACATCGTCGGGAAAAGCCTTCAACCCGTCGTGCAGCACGCCGATGGTTGCCTGGGCATCCTGCTGCGTCGAGGCCAGCAGGCTCCACGCATCTGCCTGGCGCGAACCGGACAGTTCATGTACGCCCCGTTCGAACAACGGTCGCGCATCGGCCTTGTCGCCGCGCCGCAAATACGCGATACCGAGATTCATCGCCAGCATCGCGTCCGACGGATCGGCACGCATGCCGGCGTGAAATGCGTCGAGTGCGCGATCCATCTGCCCCAGCTCGGCATAGGTGTTGCCGAGCGAAGACCAGCCAAATGCGTATGACGGATCGTTTTCGACCGAACGGCGATAGGCGGCCAGGCTGAGCGCGCCGCGATCGGGCAGCCGGCTCGTGCGGTAGGCATTGCCGAGGTTGTTCCACGCCCACGCGCTTTGCGGTCGCGCGGCCGTCCATGCAAGGTCATGGCGAATCAGCCCGTCGACGTCGTTTGCCACCGCGTATGCGCGCGCCTGGCTCATCCAGGCAGTCGCTTCGAGCGGCAGGTCGACGGCCGGCATCTTCGCCGCCACGGTCGCCATCCACTCGACCGGCAGGACCATGTAGAGCGACGCGGCATTGTCCGCGCGGACGCCCACCATGCCGATCAGATTGCCTTGCTCATCGTAGACGCCGGCGCCCGGTTCGGGCAGGTGCGGCGACGCCGGATTCGGCGACGCGACCAGGCCGGAATGCATGCCGCCGTCCGCGGCCCACGCATGGCAGCACACGCGCAGCGCAACGGGATCGCGACGGTCGAATCGCGCGCCTGCCAGATAGGCGGTCGTGGCTGCTTCCGGACTTCGCGCCGTCAACGGCACGGCGGCGACGTCGAGACCCGTCGCTTCGACGATGCAAATGTCCCGATCCTGGTTGCCCGCGACGAGTCGCGCGGGAAGACGGCGGCCATCGGCCGATGCGATGTCGAATGCCGGCCGGCCGGCGAGCCGATGACACGGCGTCGCGACACGCCCCGGCGCCACGACGATGCCACCCGTCGTGACGTCGCCCGCGACGATGTCGACCTCACCGGGTGCGCGCCGACCGATCGCATCGTCGTCAGATCGAACGGCCCCGTCGGCCATCGACATGCCGGCCGCGAGCAACCATGCGCCTGCCAGCAGACGGCGCGCCTTCCCCCATCCCGAACGATGCTCCACGTGCGGTGCCCTCTTTTTATTGTGTTGGTATTCGAATGATTTCTTCTGCGATCCTGACGAATCGGAACGCCAGTTCGCCTCGACACACTAGCAGCGGGCGCGGTGCAACGGCAATCCGGCGCCGCCCGCATACGAAAATGCCGCCCGACTCCGCCGAACGGCATTGCGTGAAAGGCAACGTCTTCGCGTGCGCCGCGCCCAGTCGCGCGCTCCGCAAGACGAGCGTCGTGTCGTCAGCGCCAGTTGGCCTCGTAGAAGCGCACGTAACCGCTGCGCAGCGTCACGCATTGCGCGCGCGTTTCCGACAGCAGGCGTCGTGCAGCCGCCTCGATACGGTCGCGGTGCTGGTCGAATGCGCCGACCATGTCCTCGAAGCGCGGCGATGCCGCACCGAAGTGGTCTTCCAGCGCCTCGGCGGTGATCTGACACTGGACGCGCTCGCCATTGACCAGTGCCGTGAATGCAAGCATCAGGTCACGCCCCGAATACTCAGGCTTCTCATTCGTGAAATGGATCTGCATGGGAGCCGCCTCGACCGGTAGAAAACGAATGACCGCGTCCGTCGTCCGCTACCGGCCGGACGAAATGTACGCGGGCTCGCCGGCGGAGGCCCCGACCGCGGAGTGTGGCGCGGTCGATGCATGCCGGTTGATTTCCACTTTAGACGGTTTCGCGCAGGAGACAAATATTCCCGCGTGCGTCGTTCCGACGCGCCATTCATCAGATCAGCGCGGCATCAGGCACCGTTTCGGAAACGGACGTCAGTGCGGATCGGTGGGCCAGACGTTGAGCGCGATCGCGGCGGTCGTGACGCCCACCGCAATCGCGGCCGCCCCGTATCGCACCGCATCGGTCAGATCGAACAGCAATCCGTGGATCGCCACGGCAATGCCGCCCAGCATGATGAACGTGGCGATGGCCGCCAGCACGACTCTCAGTTCCGTCCGAACCATGATGCGTCTCCCGAACGGATGCATGTCGCGTCGCATGCATGTTGCAATGCGGAACACGGCGCGTGCGTGCTCCATTTCCATCATTGCAGGCGGGCGCTTAAAAGCAAGGGGATTTTGTTCGCGGTCGCGCATCGCACGTGGCGCTTGTATGATGATGCGTACCCGGACGGTCGGCTGTTGCGCCGGATGGTGCACCGCGAGCGGAGCAGCACTCCGCCGCCGGTTCCGATTCGGTCGGCCCGGGTTGCCCCGGGAACAGGAGACAAGTCATGCCGCAACCCTTCGTGCTGCCCGTCACCGCGGGTCGCACCGACCTGCTCGCGCAGGCGCATGCGCGTTCGACCGCGGTCGGCCTGCGCGCGCACGAACGCCCGGATTTTGCACCGCTGTCGCGCATCGCGCTGCGCGAACTGCTCGACACGAATCACGCGCTGTTCTCGCACGCGCGCCCGGTGATGGAAGACCTCCACGCGCAGATCGCCGATACGCAAAGCCTGGTGCTGCTGACCGACGCCGACGGCGTGATCCTGCACAGCATCGGCGATGCCGACTTCATCGAGAAAGCCAATCGCGTCGCGCTGTGCACCGGCGTGTCGTGGGCCGAAGGCGCGCGCGGCACCAACGCGATCGGCACCGCGCTCGCGTCGGGCCAGGCCGTCGTCGTGCACGGGTCCGAGCACTTCCTGCGCGCGAACCACATCCTCACCTGCTCGTGCGCACCGATCGTCGATCCGTTCGGGCGCACGCTCGGCACGCTCGACGTGAGCGGCGACCCGCGCGGCTCCAGCCCGCATACGCTCGCGCTCGTGCGGATGTCCGCGCAGCTGATCGAGAACCATCTGTTCGCGAACCAGTGCGGGGAAGCGCTGCGGCTGCGCTTTCACGCGCACGAGGATTGCGTCGACTCGCTATTCGCCGGGCTCGTCGCATTCGGCCCCGACGGCGGGCTGATCGCGGCGAACCGCAGCGCGCAATTCCAGCTCGGCGCGTCGTTCGACGCACTGCAGCATCAAGCCAGCGATGCGCTGTTCGGCATGCGTTTCGGCCAGCTCGCGCAGCAGGCCGCCCGTGCGCCGGGCGCCACGTTCCGCCTGACGCTGTCGACCGGCGTGCGCGTGCTCGCGCGCTGCGAATTCCCGGACGCGCAGAAAACGACCGTTGCCGTCACGCCGGCCGCGCCGGCCGTGCCGGCCGTGCGCGTACGTGCGCCTGACCCCGACACGATCACGTTCGCGACGCTCGACACCGGCGACGCGCGCATGGCCGCCGTGCTCGAGCGCGTCGCGAAGATCCGCGGGCGCGACCTGCCGTTGCTGATCCTCGGCCAGACCGGCACCGGCAAGGAATGGCTCGCCCGCGCGCTGCACCAGGCGTCTCCGCGCGCGGACGGCCCGTTCGTCGCGGTCAACTGCGCGGCGCTGCCGGATTCGCTGATCGAGGCCGAGCTGTTCGGCTATGAAGACGGCGCGTTCACGGGCGCGCGCAAGCGTGGCAGCCCCGGCAAGATCGCGCAGGCCGACGGCGGCACGCTGTTTCTCGACGAGATCGGCGACATGCCGCTCGCACAGCAGGTCCGGCTGATGCGCGTGCTGCAGGAGCGCGCGGTCATGCCGCTCGGCGGCGCACGCGCGGTGCCGGTCGACGTGCGTGTGGTCTGCGCGACCCATCGCGACCTGCGCGCGATGATCGCGGACGGGACGTTCCGTGAAGACCTGTTCTACCGGATCAACGGGCTTGCCGTCACGCTGCCGGCGCTCGCGGCGCGCACCGACCTGCCGGCACTCGTCGACCGGATTCTCGCGCGGCTTGCGCGCAGCGAACCGATGCCGCGCCGTATCGCGGCCGACGTGCTCGATGCATTCACGCGCCACCGCTGGCCCGGCAATCTGCGGCAGATGACCAACGTGCTGCGCACGGCCGGCATGCTCGCCGAAGACGAAGCCGAAATCGCGCTCGCGCATTTGCCCGACGATTTCTGGCTCGACTGCGACGATGGGCCGGTTGCAACGGCAGCAACCACACCGGCCACATCGGCCACATCGGCTACCGCGCACGAAGGCACGACGCTGCAAAGCCACCAGGCCGCGGTGATCGACGCCGTGCTCGCGCGGCACGGCGGCAACGTATCGGCGGCCGCGCGCGAGCTCGGCCTCGCGCGCAACACCGTGTACCGCTACCTGCGGCGGCATTGACGCCCCCGGCCGGCGGACGCTGCCCGCCGGCCGGTTCGGGTATGCTTGGCGCGTTGCCGCCGAACCGCCGCCCGCCTCAGTCATGACCGATCCCGACCACCCGCCCCTCGTGCGCATCGAGCCGCTCGGCACGACCTTCGACGCACCCGATTCACTGACACTGCTCGAAGCCGCCGCGTTCGCGCGCGTGTCGCTGCCGCGCTCGTGCCGCAACGGCACGTGCCGAAGCTGCCTTTGCCGGATCGTCAGCGGCAGCGTACGCTACACGATCGAATGGCCGGGCCTGAGCCGCGAGGAAAAGGCCGACGGCTATACGCTGCCGTGCGTGGCCGTCGCGACGTCGGACCTCGTGCTCGACGTGCCCGACGCGGTCATGCTCGACTAGACGCGGCGTGCGGTCGCGCGCGCCGTCCTGCAACGCCTGATCCTGCATGGAGAACGCGATGGCCCAGCAAACCGATCGCATCGAGAAACACGCTCAGCTCGCGGCATCGCCCGAGCGCGTCTGGGAAGCCGTCAGCAATTCCGGCGAATTCGGCCAGTGGTTCGGCGTCACGTTCGACGGCCCGTTCGCGGCCGGCCAGCCGCTGTTCGGCCGCATCACGCCGACGCGCGTCGACGACGACGTCGCCAAGGCGCAGGAGCCCTATGCGGGCACTGTGTTCGAAATCGTCGTCGATCGCCGCGAACCGAAGCAACTGTTCTCGTTTCGCTGGCATCCGTTCGCGATCGATCCGAATTTCGATTACACGTCCGAGCCGATGACGCTCGTCACGTTCACGCTCGCCGCGCAGGCCGGCGGCACGCTGCTCACGGTCACCGAAACGGGTTTCGATCAGTTGATCGAAGCGCGCCGCGCGAAGGCGCGCGAGATGAACGACCAGGGCTGGGCCGCGCAGATGACGCTGATCACGAAATACCTGGCGAAGCACGCGTAGCGTGCCGCTTCGCCGCATGCCGCGGCCGACCCGCGGATCGACGTGCGTGGCATAATCCGCTCCATCGTCGCTCATACGCCACCGCGCATCGCATGCTGAGTCGTCGCCTCCGGAAGATCGGCAGTCTGATCGGGATGCTCGCCATCCTGATGACGGCGCTCGCGCCGACGATCTCGCAGGCGCTGACCACGCAAGGGCGTGTCGACGCGCTGCTGGCCGGCTACTGTACGGCCGCCCCGGCCGCCGGCGACCACTCTGCCGATGCATCGACGAAGCGCCTGCAAGCCCACCTCCAGGCATGCGGCTATTGCAGCCTGCTTGCCCACACGCCCGCCCTGCCCGCGCCCGAACTGACGTTCGCGGCCAACGTGCGCGTGATCCAGCACCGCGCGGCCACCCGCTTCGAAAGCCTGCACCGCGCGCTGCCGCTCACGGCCGCGCAGCCGCGCGCCCCACCGTTCGCGTCCTGATCCGTTGTCGTCACGCGTGATGCCGTAGCGCATCGCGCGGCCCGCGCACGCCGCCCGCGTGCGTGACCTGTCACGTTTCGAAGGACGCTCACCGTCATGAACACCGCCACTTTCTTGCGCGGCGCACTCGCCGCGCTCGGCTTCATCGTCATCCAGGCTGCCCATGCGCATGCCATTCCGAAGACGCAGGACCCGGCCGCCGACGCCACGCTGTCGGCCGCACCGCACGCAGTCACGATCAATTTCAGCGAAGCGCTCGAACCGGCCTTCAGCTCGATCGCCGTCACCGACAGCCACGGGCAATCCGTTGCCGACGGGAAGTCGGCCGTCGACGCCCGCAACCGGAAACGGATGCACGTCGCACTGGCCAGCCTGACGGCCGGCACGTACACGGTCGCGTGGGTCGCCGTTGCGAGCGACGGCCATCGCACGCAAGGCCGTTACACGTTCACGCTGAAGTAATGCACGCGCCATCCCCTGCATTTACCAATAAGGAGAACAAACGATGAAACGCTCGATTCCGACCGCCCTGCTGTTTGCACTGCTGGCGCTGCAAGCCCCTGCCACGTTCGCTGCGCCGGCCGTGCAGGCCGATGCGTGCTGGATCCGCGCGATGCCGGCGACGGTGCCGTCGTCCGGCTACTTCACGCTGAAGAACGACGGCGACGCACCCGCCACGCTGACGGGCATCGACAGCCCCGCGTACGGCATGGCGATGGTGCATGAAACGCAGACGAACGGCAGCACCGCGAAGATGGTTCATGTCGACTCGGTCGTCGTCCCCGCGCACGGCTCGGTGACGTTCAAGCCGAAGAGCTATCACGTGATGCTCGAGGAACCGCGCCAGGCCGTCGCACCCGGCGCGAAGGTGCCGTTCCGGCTGCATTTCGCGGACGGCTCGACGGTGTCGGTCACCTGCGACGCGAAGCCGCCGACCTACGCCGGCCAGTAACGCGCCCCCGTACCCCGATCGAAGGAGACGCACATGAAAGACCGCCTGCCGCTGGCCGACCTGATCGTCCGTTACCGGACGCCGCTGAATCTCGCCGTGCTGATCGTCTGCGGGTTGTGGGCCGCGTGGATCGCATGGATGACGCGGCCCGCCGCGATCGACACGCCGCCGTCGATCCCCGCGTACTGCATGCGCGACGCGCGCTGACGCGCCGCACCTGCGTGGTTCCGGCGGCGGCCCGCGCCATTATTGGCGTGGCATCATCGCTTCAATCGATTCATCCCGACCGCCGGAACCGCCACTCGGAGCGACGCATGTCCGTTCAGACCTGGATGCTGTTTGCCGCAGCCTATCTCGCCACGACACTGTCGCCGGGGCCGAACGTCCTGCTCGTGATCCGCAACACGGTGCGCTACGGCACGCACGGCACCGCCGCGACGATCGCGGGCAACCTCGTCGCGCAGGGTGTGGTCGTGCTGCTCGTCGCGCTCGGCGTCGGCGCGGTGCTGGCCGCGATGCCGCCGCTGTTCGTCGCGATGAAGGTCGTGGGCGCCGCATACCTGATAGTGCTGGGCGTCCGGCAACTGCGCGGCGACCGCAAGGCCGCCGCGTCGACCGGTGCCGCGGAAATCGCCGTGCCCGACCGCAGGAAGCTGTTCCGCGAAGCGCTGTTCGTATCGGGCAGCAATCCGAAGACGATGATCTTCCTGTCGGCGTTCATGCCGCAGTTCATCGTGCACGACCGCCCGCTCGCACTGCAGTTCGTCGTGATGTACGCGACGATCGCCTGCACCGTCGTGGTCGTTCACAGCGCTTATTCGGCCGGCGTGCGCCGGTTCCATCGCGGTTTCGGCATGAGCCGCGCGGTGCGCGCGCTCAAGCGCGCCAGCGGGCTGCTGTTCGTCGGGCTCGGAATCAAGCTGCTGACCGCGCGGCAGGCGTAAGCGGGCAATCGCGTCAGCGCATGTGGGCGGCGAGCGCCGCCGTGATCTCGTCGAACGACGGACGCGCGTCGACATCCTCGTTCAGGCACGCCGCCGCAAGCGCATCGAGGGCCGCCGTGCGCGGCTCGCATCGCTCGAGCAGTTCGCCGAGCAGATAGCCGAACGCGCGCACTTCGAGCCGCTCGAACCTGCCGCCCTGCATGCGGTCGTTCACGTCGTAGAGCGACGCCGCACCGAAATCCCCGAGCAACGCACCGCCTGCCCCATCGTGCAGGATGTTGTGCGCATACAGGTCGCCATGCATGATGCCGCGCGCATGCAGATGGCCCGCGACCGACGCGATGCCGTGCGCGATCCGCACCGCTTCCGCCGGCGCGAATCGCGCGTCGGCCGCATACACGTCGCGCGTGCAAGACACGAAACTCGGCGGCCCGGCGAGATTCTTCAGCGCCGGATCGACCAGTTCCATCACGAGGCCATGCGTGCCATCCGGATGCCCGCGCACCTTGCCGATCACCGGGATCAGGTCCGGATGTCGGCCGGCGTGCAGGCACGCGGCCATTTCGCAATCGGGCAAGCCGTCGCTCGTCACCGCACCCTTGAACAGCTTGACGGCGACCGCCCGTGGCGGCTGCCCTTCCGTGTGCCACTGCGCGCGGTAGATGACGCCCGATGCGCCCTCGCCCAGCTTCTGCTCACACGAAAGCGACGCCCAGTCGATCTCCACAACATCCGGCCCCGCGGAAGCTGCGGCCTCCGGCGCCGCGCCGAACGGATTGCCGGCGGCGGCGAGCCACGCAAGACGCGGCTGACGCAGCAGCCAGTCGGGCAACGCATCCAGCCGGTTGGCCGACAGGCGCACCAGTTCGAGCGCGCGGCACGCGGCCATTTCGGCCGGCAGCGCGCGCAACTGATTGCCCGCGAGCATGAGCTTCTGCAACCGTGAACAGTCGCCGATATCGGCAGGCAGCGCATCGACTGCGTTGTCGGTGAGGATCAGCCAGCGCAGCGCGCGCGGCAGCGCGCCGCGCGGCACCGTGCGAATCCGGTTCGCCTTGAAGCCGATCATGTCGAGTTGCGCGCATGCGCCGAGCACGTCGGGGAACGCGGTGAAGCGATTGCCGGACGCAAACAGGATGCGCAGGCGATGCAGCCGCGGCAGGTCGTCCGGCAGCGCGGACAGCGCATTGCCGGTCAGGTCGAGCACTTCGAGCGTGTCGGCAAGATCGAAGATCTCGCGCGGAAATTCGGTCAACCCGCATGCGAGCTTGAGTTGCCGTGCGCCCGACAGTTGTCCGGCCTGCAGTTGTTCGAGGGTGTGGATCACGGGAGAAAACAGGTTGCGGTTGCGATGATCGTCAGACCGATCTCACGAATTCTACCGGGATCGCTTTCGTGCAAAACCACAACCTTGTCACGCCCCCTTCACAAACGCGCAATGTGACGTTAGAATTGCGCCCCTTGCAGTGCCGACGTGGTGAAATTGGTAGACACGCTATCTTGAGGGGGTAGTGGCGAAAGCTGTGCGAGTTCGAGTCTCGCCGTCGGCACCAGGTTAATGCAATGCGCTGCTTACCAGCGCAGCAGCCCATCGGGCATCAACCGGCGAAACACATCGCCGTCGAGCCGGCTACCGCGCCGTCCACGATATCGCCTGCCGATGTCGACTTCCGGGCCCCCTCGCCGCGACCGCACACTCCCCAGCGCTTTGACGACAACGACCTGCCCACGCACGTCATCGCCTCGTCTTGCGCCGCATTCCCCCTTCCCCGGTCACGTTCCGCGCTTGTGCGGATACAGTTGCGCATCGAAGTCGTCGAGACTCGGGAACACCAGCGGCTGCTCCGCCGCCAGCGCCGGCAACCGGTTTCGCCACGCATCCAGATAGCCGCCCCGGACTTCGTTCGACACATACGGCACATGCCATGCGACGAACGGTTCGAGTACGTCGAGCCCCGTGTACGCGAGCGTCCCCTGCAACAGGTGCCGCAGCATGCCTTGCAGCGAACCGTGCACGCCGTCGTTGCCGAACATGTGCGCCTGCCCGCCCAGCGTCAGGCTCACGATCGCACGCTTGCCTTTAAGGCCGCCCCGATCGTAGAAGCGCATGCCGCCGTAGACGGCGCCGGACACGAGTACGCGGTCGATCCACCCTTTCAGGATCGCGGGCGTCGAGAACCAGAACAACGGGAAATTCAGCACGAGCAGGTCGCATCGCATCAGCTTGTCGAGTTCTCCCCGGATATCCGCGCTGATGGTGCCGTTGGCGACGCCATGACGCTGCTCCAGCGCATACACGCAGTAGTCGTCATTGGCACGCGCGCCGAAATCGTTCGCCGATGCGACGGGGTTAAAGCCCATCGCATAGAGATCCGACACCTCGACTTCATGCCCGTCCGCGCGCAACACGTCCTCGGCCGTGGTTTTCAAAGCAGTGCAGAACGATTGAGGCTCGGGATGAGCGTGAACGATCAGGACTTTCATGGCAATGGCTCTCGATTGAACGAATGGATCGTGATCCGGCCGGCTCGGCACGCGATCACCCGGTAGCGAAAGTGTCGCCGGTCGCCGGGTTGCTGTACATTGTCGAAATTGACTAATGTTGTGCCAAAACCGCCATGCACCGCGCCGCCATCCTTGCCTATGACGATTGCTACGCCTTCAGCCTGGGCGGGTTCGCCGACATCCTCCAGGTCGCGAATTCGCACCTGAAGAAGCAGCATGGAGAAACCGGCACGCGCTACGAGTGGCATTTCGTGTCGCAGTCGGGCGGCCCGATCCGCACCAGCAACGGTCTCGAGGTGAACACGCAACCGATCCGGCCGCGGCAACGCTTCGACCTGGTGTTCATCCCGAGTGCGCATTACGCGGGGCACAAGGCGTTCGACAGGTTGCTGGCGAGCCAGTCGAGCGCATGCGACTGGCTGATCACCCAATGGAATGCCGGCGCGTGCGTCGCGGCCAATTGCACGGGCACGTTTCTGCTCGCGCAAACCGGATTGCTGGACGGACGCGCGGCGACGACGACCTGGTGGCTCGCCGACCAGTTTCGCGCCCGGTTTCCGCGCGTGAACCTTCAGGTCGAACCTGTCATCACCGAAGTCGATCGCCTGATCTGCGCCGGTGCATCGGCGTCTTATCTCCTGCAGACGATTCACATCGTCGAGCGACTCTCCGGCCCGACGGTCGCGTCGCTTTGCGCGAAAACCATGCTCATCGACGTCAGCCAGACGCGCCAGACGCCCTACCTGCCGCTGCTCGCGGACAAGGCCCACGGCGATTCACTGGTTCATCGCGCGCAGCACCTGCTGCAGAAGAACATGGCGAAGGAGGTGCGGATGTCGGCGCTCGCGAACGAACTCGACGTCAGCGAGCGCACGCTGATTCGCCGCTTTCAGGCCGCACTGGACCAGACACCGCTGCGCTATTTGCAGAGCCTGCGGATCGAGGCGGCCCGCGGACTGTTCGAGGCCGCCGACCTCACGATCGAGGAAGTGGCCGTCAAGGTCGGCTATAGCGACGTGAGTTCGTTCTGCCGGTTGTTCAAGGAACGGGTAGGACTGAGTCCGGGCGCTTATCGGGGGCGCTTTCGCACGTCTTGACGTGGCCGATGCCGCGCCTCCGTCACGACGCCGGCACTTGCGGCATACGCGCTGCCGGCAAGCGACTGGCGGCACGGCCGGCGCAATCGATACACCGCTTCCCCGGCTGCCTGATCGCAGGTAACGGATTGCGCACCACCGAAACACAATTCGACACGACCTCCCGCGAATTTCAATCGGGACGCTTCAATTACATTTGCATTCCTGATCAACTTGCCGATGGCGCAAGAAAATGCGGCGTATTCCCTGGTCGCAGCGACTATGCTGATGTAACGGGAATACGCGCCTGTGCCGGGCGCGCCGATACTCCCTGCTGCCGTGCGCAGCGATCTGGGGGAACGCCTATGCAGTCGCGAGACCGGATTGCCTCGGAGCAGGTCAGGATCGTCTACGACGCCGTGATGCCCTACGCCGTCGGCAGCGTGTTGCTTGCCGTTCTCGCGACCCTGTCTATCGGCTGGCTGGGCCGTCCGGCTCCCGCGTCGGGCCTTGCGTGGCCCCTCTATACCGCAGTGTGCTCGGTCGGCCAGATCGCGCTGTCGCGTCTGTATCGCCGGTCGCCGTCGTCCGCGAGCCACTGGCGGCGCTGGGCGCTGTGGTTCTCCGCCTTCAGCACGGCCACCGGCATGGGCTGGGGATGGGCCTCGATTCATCTCGCGACGCACGCGGATGTCGAAATCGCGAGCCTGGTGGTCGTCGCGACGACCTGCGTCGTTGCCGGCGCCATCCCGGTGCTCGGCACGTACTTTCCGGCATTCATCGCCTTCCTGTTGCCGGCCACCGTTCCGTATATCGGCACCGCGATCCTGTCGACGGATGCGTTCCAGCCGGCGACCGCGCCGATGATGCTGCTGATCGCCTGCGTGGTCGGTTATCTCGGGCTGCGGGCGAACCGCGCGGCCACGCAGAACATTCGCCTGCGCTTCAAGGCCGAACAGTACGCAGTCGATCTCCAGACGCAGAACGAACGGATCGAGCGGCTCGCCGTCGACCTCGACTGCCAGCGCCACATCGCCGACCAGGCCAATCTCGCCAAATCGCAATTCCTCGCGGCAGCCAGCCACGATCTGCGCCAGTCCGCGCATGCGTTGAATCTGCTGATCGGTGCGCTGCACGGCGTCCCGATGCCGCCGGACGGGCGGCGGCTCGTCGAGCGCATCGAGCGCTCGTCCGATGCGCTCAGCCGGCTCTTCGGCGCGCTGCTCGATCTTTCCCGGCTCGATGCCGGCAGCGTGGACGTACAGTGCCGGCCGTTTGCCATCGACACCGTGCTCGAGTGCGTCTGCAACGACTGCCTGCTCGATGCGCAAGCGAGAGGCGTCGCACTGTCGCGCGTTCCGTGCCGCGCGGTGGTTCAATCGGATCCGCTGCTGGTCGAACGCATCGTGCGCAACCTCGTATCCAACGCGGTGCGCTACACCGAGCGCGGAAAAATCGTCGTCGGCTGCCGGCGCCGCGGCACCCACCTCGCGATCCAGGTCTGGGATACGGGCTGCGGCATTCCCGATCACCTGCAGAAGCTCGTGTTCCACGAGTACTATCAGGTCGGCAACGCCGAACGCGATCACGAGAAAGGCTTCGGGCTCGGGCTCGCGATCGTGCGACGGCTCGCCGGCCTGCTCGACGGCCGACTGGCCGTGCGCTCGACGCCCGGCCGCGGCTCGTGCTTCGAAGTCGCGATCGCGCTTGCCGCATGCATGCCCGACCCGCTCGACATGCCGATCGCCAGTCACGTCGACGTGCCCGGCTCGACGGGGCTCGTGGTCGTGGTCGACGGCAATCGCACGACCCGCACCGGGCTGTCCGAGCTGCTGGCGGCGTGGGGTTACGAGACGATCGCGGTTCGCTCGGGCAAGGAGGCGCTGGACCGGCTGTCGGCCGGCGAGCGGCAGCCCGATCTGCTGATCTGCGACTACCTGCCGCCTCGCGGAGAAAACGGCATCGCGGTGATCGAGCGGCTGCGCCAGGACGTCGACGCCGCCCTGCCCGCCTTGCTGATCAGCGGCGATACAACCGACGAACAATTGGCCGCGGCGCACACACGCGGGCTGGTTCTGCTGCATCGGCCGTTGCCGAACGGCAAACTGCGCGCGGCGGTCGGTCATCTGGTCGCCGCCGGTGCGCGCCAGCGCTCGATGGCCGACGCGGACGCCCGCGGCGTCGCGATCTAGCCGCATCGTGCGGGCTCGCCGACCGCTGCCGGGTCGAGCACGATGCGTACGTTCGCGCCGGATGCGCCTGCGGCAGACGGCGCCTGTTTTGCGCGGCCGGTATGCTTGCCCGCCCGCGCGGGCGGCCGGCAGGCGACGCAGACGCGATTCGGCCGCAGGTCGTGACGATGAATCACGAACGCAGCGTGGCATCGGACACAGCGCGCCGTCGACAGCACCCCGCCGTCGACGAAACGCACCAGCATCCACGCGCGCGTCAGGTCGAGCAACGGTTCGCAGTGCGCCGCACTGCATCGCCCCGCATACAACCCGTAAGCCTTCACCAGCGCGTCGAGCCGCGAACACCGCGCGCTGATCCGCAGGAAGCTGTAGATGTTGTGGAACAGCGACGCGTGGATGTTGGCCATCCACGTCATGTACCAGTCGCTGGAAAACGGCAGCAGGCCCTTCGGCGGCGGCACGCCACGCACCTCGCGATACAGTCGGACCAGGCGCTCGTGCGGCAGCGCCAGTTCGATCTCGAGCATCTGCGGACGCGCACCGAGCCGGATCAGCGTCACGGCATCGAGGACGAGCCGTGCGTGATCGGCGAGACTCGTCGCATGCGTGTGCTCGGCGCCGCCGTTCACGGCGTGTCCTGGTCGAAGGCCCCGATACTGGAGAGCGCCAGCGCGACGTGCAGCGGCGCGACTTCGTCCGGCGGCCCATGCCTCGCGAGCGCCTCGACCGTGTCGCAGCGGCTCAGTCGCAGCACGCAGATCAATTGCCCCGACGAGGCCAGGTTCAGCATCGATCGCATCGACAGGCTTTCCAGTGCACCCGCCATTTCCGGCGTCGTGCCGAGGCGAAACATGCCGGTCGCGCGATCCGTCCGCAGCAACCGCTGCGCCAGCCACAGATAAGACATGTTCAGGTCACGAATTAAATCCTCTTCATTGATAGTTTCCATGTTGCACCTTGATTGATATCGAATCAGGCTGATGGAGACACTCGTCAAATCCGTGCGAAGGAACATGTCTCGTTTTACGGCGTGAATCGTCTGCTTCAGCGTCAATTGCCGGATCTTCAGAAGGCAATCAATTTAAATAAACAGCGCACCCCGTATTGGCACGTTCGGTTCTTTTTATCGTATAGTCAGCACCCGGGTTCGATCGCACCCCGAAAAACCTCGGCTTTTGCAGCTTGCCCGGGCCCTTGCCATCTCGATCTTCGTTACGCTCGTTGTGCGTCCCAGCGCACCGAAAACCGCGACGATTCAGTGTCAACCACGCTTTACCGGATGTAAATCCGACGTTAGCCCATGGAAAGACGGCGTCGAATACGACCAAAGTATTAAGACTTTTCGAAAACCCGTATTCCACATTAGCGAAAGATATCTGCCTCCGACTTTATTTTTATTTTCATGAAAATACTCATTGTCGATGATCATCCGGTTCTGCGAGACGGCGTGGCGACATTGTTGCGTCAGGATGACGGCGGGATGGTCGACATTCAGGCAAGCAACGCCGACGATGCGATGCGGCTGCTCGAGCTGCACGCAGACCTCGACGTCATCGTCCTGGATCTGAAAATGAGCGGCATGGACGGGTTCGCCGCGATTACCGGGATCACGCAGCTCCGGCCCGAACTGCCGATCGTCGTGCTGTCTTCGTCCGAGGACCCGCATGACGTACGTGCGGCCTTCACGCATGGCGCGCTCGGCTACATCCCCAAGTCCGCCCCCGCGCATACTCTGCTGTCGGCCATCAAGATGGTGGTGAACGGCGAGCGGTACGTGCCGCCGCTGCTGCTCGACATGCAATCGACGCATCGCGACCCGCCGCCCGCACACGAACCCGACGGCCCGCGCCTGACGTTGCGCCAGCTCGACGTGCTGCGCCTGATCGCGCAAGGCGTGCCGAACAAGTTGATCGCCGACCGGCTCGGCCTGTCCGAGAAAACCGTGAAAGCCCATATCACCGCCATCTTCAAGGCATTGCACGTGCGCAATCGCACCCAGGCGGCGGCCGCGGGCCAGCGCCTGGGGCTCCTCTGATCGCCGTCGCGGCATCATCGCGCCGCGCCGATCGCCGGCGCCGCACTGCCCGACGACTGCATCAGGCCGGTGCGCACCTGCGGCATCGCCGTCGTCGCCGCACCGGCAGCCGCGATCGTGCCTGACGACGATGCGCCGACCGGCTGGACCAGCGCGACGCCGTCCAGCGTGTTGCCGCTGGCGACGATCTGGCTGGCCGTGCAGCCGCTCGACAGCAGCGACACCGCGGTACCCGCAATCGACGCGAACGTGTTGCCCTCGACCTCGAACTCGCATACGTTGCCCAGGGCCCGGAATCCCGAATAGCCCGATCCCGTCACGCGATTGCGCGTGATCTTCACGTACGACACCGTGCCCGACCACGTGTCCAGTTCGAGCGCGCCCTGCTGCGTCGGCTGCAGCCCGTTGTTCACGTTCGAATTCTGGATGTTGGTCACCACGTTGCTGTCGATCACGACGTTCGATACGCCGTAGGTACGCCAGCCGTCCTCCTGGGCGACGAGAATGCCCGCCGCCTTCTGCACCCCGGCGACCGTATTGTTCGAGATCGTCACGGCCTGGCCGCCGACCACCGAAATGCCGCGCCCCCAATAGTTTCCCGACACGGCGTTATGATCGATCGACACGTTGTTGCTGACGCGGCCGTCGCCCAGATAGCTGACGACGGAGATCATGTCGTCGCCGGTACCTGTCACCGTATTGCCCTGCACGAGCACGTTGGTCGAGCCGTAGGTCGTATGGATGCCGTCGGCCAGCGTGGCGCTCACCGTATTGCCGACGATCGCGACGTTGCTGCCACCGAACACGAAGATCCCGGCGCCGGCGCCGCCCTGGATCGTCACACCGAGCACCTGGACGCCCGTGCCCGTCACCTCGACCTTGGTCGACGCCGGTATCGTGAGCCGCGTCGTACCAGTGCCGATCAGCGTCACGCCCACCAGCGTCGAGCCCGTGCCGCTCATCACGATCGTCTGGTCGGATGGATTGGTCGCGACGAGCGTGGCGCCGTAGCCCGATACCACGACGCCCGACATCGCCACCGACAACGAACGGCTGACCGTGTAGCGCCCCGGCGCGAGTATCAGTGTCTGCCCGGCCTGCAACGCATTGAGCGCAGCCTGCAACGCATCGGTCTGGTCGCTGCCGTCGCTTGCCGGCCGGATTGTCGCGGCCGCCGGTACGGCTGGCGCCGGTGCCGCCGGTCGCAGCCGCGTGCCATGTCGCGGTGCGTGGTACTCCGTGAGCGTCGCTGCGCAAACCTGGACCGGGAAGCTGGCAACGGCGCACGCCCATGCAACAACCCCGGCGCCGACGATACGAAATGACCTGGTCATGATGACCCCCTCGATAGGCATCCGCCCGACGCAGCGCACGATGCGACGGCATCCGGTCGCACGGCATCGACGGTCGGCCGGCATACCGGCGCGACACGTGTCGAACATCAGGGCGTAACGATTTCGTTCGGAAACAGTCGGACAACGCCCGTGCCAGGCCATTGCCCGCTCGTCTGCCGATACCAGGCGGGCCGCTCCCCCAAGAGCGGTCGATGTCGACGGTGCCGGCAGCGTGCGACCGTCGAGCGACATGCCGAAGCGCTTGCGCGAGCGACGTGGGGCGGAAGGCTTCGTGTCCCGTCCCGTACGATCATTTCGCTCGATTTGAAGTCTATTTCGCCGTCGGCGCGCGTAAATCGGACAGAAGCCGCGAGACCGTCGTAGGACGGGTCCCGAGCCTGCAGCGCGGCGGAGCACGAGACGGCGTACGACTCGTCAGGCCGGCATGAGTGTGTCGGGAAGCAGCGGAGGGAACGTCAGGAGGGAGACAGCAGGCCGCAACCGGGATCGATTCCCGATCGGGTAGACGGCGTCATCGGATGGGCAAGATTCCAGAAATATTCAGGAATACGTTCTAATTCAGATATGTCGGTCGTTCACGAGAACGCCGACATGCGAATTGCGCAGACGCACGATTCGGCGTCTGCGCGGAAGAAAGGTGGCGCTGCCGATCAGGCACCGGCGGTCTGCTTGACCGACGCGGCCAGCTCCGCGTCCATGAGTGCGGCGTTCGCCTCCGCGTCGCTCTCCGACAGCAGCTCGCCCTCCCATTTGGCCACCACCGCACTGGCGATCGAGTTGCCGACCGCATTGGTGGCCGAGCGCCCCATGTCGAGGAAGGTGTCGACGCCGAGGATCAGCAACAGGCCGGCTTCCGGGATGTTGAACTGGTGCAGCGTCGCCGCGATCACGACGAGCGAGGCGCGCGGCACGCCGGCCATCCCCTTCGACGTCAGCATCAACACGAGCAGCATCGACACCTGCGTGCCGAGCGACAGATGAATGCCGTAGGCCTGCGCGATGAACAGCGATGCGAACGTACAGTACATCATCGAGCCGTCGAGATTGAACGAGTAGCCCAGCGGCATCACGAAGCTCGAGATCTTGCGCTTCACGCCGAAGCGGTCGAGTGCATCGAGGATCTTCGGGTACGCGGCCTCGGAACTCGCCGTCGCGAACGACAGCATGAACGCTTCCTTGATCAGCACCAGCAGCTTGAATACGCGAGGGCCGATGAACAGCAGCCCGGCCAGCACCAACAAGGTCCAGAGCAATGTCAGGCTCAGGTAGAAGTCGGCCATGAACACGGCGAACTTGTACAGGATCGACAGCCCGTTGACCGCGACCGTCGCCGCCATGGCCGCCATCACGGCCAGCGGCGCGAGCTTCATCACGTAGCCGGTAATCTTCAGCATCATGTGCGACGTCTGTTCGATCACGGCCACGAGCGTCGCGGCCCGTTCGCCGAGCGAAGCCAGCGCCACCCCGCAGAACATCGAGAACACGACGATCTGCAGGATCTCGTTATTGGCCATCGATTCCGCGAAGGATTTCGGCACCATGTGCCCGATGAAATCCTTCAGCGTGAACTTCGACGTCGCGAGATTCGCCGTCGCGCCGATATCGGGCAGCGGCAGGCCGAGGTTCTCGCCAGGCCGCAGGATGTTGGACATCAGCAACCCGAGCAGCAGCGACAGCAGCGAAGCCGTCACGAACCAGCCGAGCGCCTTCGTAAACACGCGCCCGACCGACGCCGCGTCGCCCATGTGCGCAATGCCGACCACCAGCGTCGAGAACACCAGCGGGCCGATCACCATCTTGATCAGCCGCAGGAACACGTCGGATACCAGCGAGATATAGCCGGCGATCTCCGTCGCGGCCTGCTTCTCCGGAAAATTGGTGTAAATCATGTAGCCGATGATGATCCCCATCACCATCGCGGCCAGGATCCATACGGCCGCGCCTCCCCTTCTCTTCATGATAAGGATTCCTTTTCTTTATGAACGAGTGAGCCTCGTCGAAATCGATTGACCGACCATCCGCGATCAATCTCCACGTGGTCGCTTCGATCCGCCTCCACCGGATCGACCCGGTCGCGCCAGCGCCTTACAGATCGCTTCCTTGCTTGCCTGTAAGGCGCCACCCGCTTCGCCGGATACCCGATCCTCCCGTTTCATATTCCGGCGCACAAGGCGCGCTGACATTCATTGACAATCCATCTGCAGACCTGACGATGCGATCCGGAAATCCATTATCGAAAACCCGATGGCAGCGCCAAACATCGCGCGTCACAACAGCGGCAACGCATTCCGGATGTGCTCGGCAAATGCCGCCGTCAGATGCGACGGCCGTTTCCGGTCGAATTTCAGCGTAATGCCGACAGCCGGCAACGGCGGCAACCGCGGCTCGCCGGTGACGATCGCGAGGTCGGCCGGCACGGCCGTCTGCGTCATCACCGCGAACGCCTGCCCCGAGCGCACCAGCGCGATCAGCCCCGCGAGGCTGCTGCTCGCATACGCGACGCGGTAATCGCGGCCGACGCGATCCAGCGCCTCGCAGGCTGCGAGGTGATCGAGCGTATCGCGATCGGACAGCGCGAGCGGCAGCGGATCGAAATGTTCGGGCTCCAGCCCCGGGTAACCGATCCACACGAGTTGCTCGCGGCGAATGATGTCATCGGTCGCGCCGTCGTCCGGCAATGAAATCATCGCGAGATCGACCGCACGTTTGTCCAGCTGTTCGATCAGCCGCGGTGTCGGCCCGCATACGACCTCGACGATCGCCTGCGGATGCTGGCTCGAAAACTGCCGCAGCAGCGACGGCAGCCAGACCTCCGCATAATCGTCCGGGCACCCGAACCGGATCGTCCCCGACAGCCCCGTGCCGCACAGGTCGGCCATCGCCTCGTCGTGCAGCCGCAGGATGCGTTGCGCATGCACGAGCAGCCGCTCGCCCGGATGCGTCAGCACCACGCCGCGGCCGGTGCGCTGGAACAGCGGCTGGTCGACAACTTCCTCGAGCCGCTTCATCTGCTGGCTGAGCGCCGACTGCGTCCGGCCGACGCGCGCAGCCGCGCGGCTGAGCGCGCGCACCTCGGCGATCGCGACGAACGAACGCAGCAGGTCGATTTCGAGTGAACGCCCCAAGGTATTAGCTCCTTTTCTACCTTGCATAAGAACTATTCGTTTCCATCAAACCAGACGCGCGCCTAGACTGCAAGCGATCCCTGCCCCTTTTGCCCGGAGACGCCCGATGTCCCTGAACGACGATGCAACCTTCTGGCGCAACGCCAGGCAGCACCTGGTCCGCTACGGCGGCACGTTCGAGCCGCTGATCATCGAGCGCGCGAAAGGCAGCTTCGTCTACGACGCCGACGGCCGCGCGATCCTCGATTTCACATCGGGCCAGATGAGCGCGGTGCTCGGCCACAGCCATCCGGAGATCGTGTCCGTGATCGGCGAATACGCGGGCAAGCTCGACCACCTGTTCAGCGGCATGCTGTCGCGGCCGGTCGTCGATCTCGCGACGCGCCTCGCCGACGTCACGCCGCCCGGGCTCGATCGCGCGCTGCTGCTCAGCACCGGCGCGGAATCGAACGAAGCGGCGATCCGGATGGCGAAGCTCGTCACCGGCAAGTACGAGATCGTGGGCTTCGCGCAGTCGTGGCACGGCATGACGGGCGCGGCCGCGTCGGCCACGTACAGCGCGGGCCGCAAGGGCGTCGGCCCGGCGGCGGTCGGCTCGTTCGCGATTCCGGCGCCGTTCACGTACCGGCCGCGCTTCGAGCGCAACGGCGCCTACGACACCCTCGCCGAACTCGACTACGCGTTCGACCTGATCGACCGCCAGTCGAGCGGCAACCTCGCCGCGTTCATCGCGGAGCCGATCCTCAGTTCGGGCGGGATCATCGAGCTGCCGGAAGGTTATATGGCCGCCCTCAAGCGCAAGTGCGAGGAACGCGGGATGCTGCTGATCCTCGACGAAGCGCAGACGGGCGTCGGCCGCACCGGCACGATGTTCGCGTGCCAGCGCGACGGCGTGACGCCCGACATCCTGACGCTGTCGAAAACGCTCGGCGCCGGGCTGCCGCTCGCGGCCATCGTCACGTCGGCGGCCATCGAGGAGCGCGCGCACGAACTCGGCTACCTGTTCTACACGACGCACGTCTCCGACCCGCTGCCGGCTGCGGTCGGCCTGCGCGTGCTCGACGTGGTGCAGCGCGACGGACTCGTCGCACGCGCCAACGTGATGGGCGACCGGCTTCGGCGTGGCCTGCTCGACCTGATGGAGCGGTTCGACTGCATCGGCGACGTGCGCGGGCGCGGGCTGCTGCTCGGCGTCGAGATCGTCAAGGATCGCCGGACGAAGGAGCCGGCGGACGGGCTCGGCGCGAAGATCACGCGCGAGTGCATGAAGCTCGGGCTCAGCATGAACATCGTGCAGTTGCCCGGGATGGGCGGCGTGTTCCGGATCGCTCCGCCGCTGACCGTCAGCGAGGACGAGATCGACCTCGGGCTGTCGCTGCTGGAGCAGGCGATCGCACGCGCGCTGTAACGCCCTTCTCCGCGTCACGCGATCCGTCGCGCCGGTTCGACCGGCCGGCGCGATGGCTCCCGAAGCCCTCAGCCGGCTTCAGCCGCCCACGCTTGCGCATCGGCACCGGCCGGCATGCGCATCGGGCTCGACGGATCGGTCGCCGCACGCCATACGGCTTCGGCGACATCCTCCGCATGGGTGATCGGCGCGGACGCGTCGAGCATCCGCGCAATCGCCTTCCCGACGAAGTCCGCATACGCTTCATGCTCGAAGCCGTGCATGTTCGCGCGCGCGTTGTCGCCGAAACGCGTATCGGGCGCGCGGCCCGGCAGCACGAGATGCGTGCGCACGCCGAACGGCGCGAGTTCGACCGCCATCGATTCGGTGAACGCGTTGACCGCCGCCTTGCTCGCGCGGTACGCGCTGACCAGCGGCAGCACCTTCAGCGTGACGCTCGACGTGACGTTCACGACCACGCCGGCGCCGCGCTCGCGAAACTGCGGCAGCACGGCCTGCGTGAGCGCGATCGTGCCGATCGTGTTGGTCTCGAACAACGCGCGTACCGTGTCGAGCGGCGTCAGCTCGGCCGGTGCGGCCGCGCCGAAGCCCGCGTTGTTGACGAGCACGTCGATCGGGCCGGCCGCCTCGATCGCGGCGCGGATGCTGTCCGCGTTCGTCACGTCGAGCGGCAGCACGCGCAGGTTCGCCGATGGCGGCAGCACGTCCTCGCGCGGCGTGCGCATCGTCGCGACGACGCTCCAGTCGCGGGCCAGGAAATGGCGGGCAATCTCGAGGCCGAAGCCGGAGGAACAGCCGGTGATCAGTACGGTCTTCATGCGAACTCCTGTGAGGTGTCGGGCAGGTGTTCGTACGATAGATGGCCAGATCCGTATTCGCTACAATCGAAAATCCGCTTTTCTTTTGCGAGAGTCCGGCGATGATCGACCCGCTGACCGAAGTCGTGACGCTGTTGCAACCGGGCGCGCGGTACTCGAAGTACGTGCGCGGCGCGAGCCCGTGGGCGATCAGCCGCACGGTCGCCGGCGAGCCGTTCTACTGCGCGATCCTCGACGGCGGGTGCCGGATCGCGATCGACGGGCACGCACCGATCGAGCTGCTGCCCGGCGACTTCATGCTGATTCCGGCCGCGTACGGTGTCGCGATGTCCAGCCTCGAACCGCCGGCGCCGGGCGTCGAAACCGCGCCGCCAGTCGCGCTCGATCACGGCGAATACCGGATTGGCGACGCTGCCAACCCGGTCGACACGCGGATGATGGCCGGCAACTGCAGCTTCGGTTCGCCCGACGCATCGCTGCTGGTGTCGCTGCTGCCGCAATTCGTGCACGTGCGCGGCGAACCGCGGCTGACCACACTCGTGCAACTGGTCCGCGACGAATCCCGTGCGCAGCGGCCGGCCCGCGAGATCGTGCTCGCGCGCCTGCTGGAAGTGCTGCTGATCGAGGCGCTGCGTTTCACGTCCGGCACGAACGCGTCGCCCGGCCTCGTGCGCGGGCTTGCCGACAGCCGCCTCGCGGCCGCGATCCGGCGGATGCACGAACGCCCCGCGCACCCCTGGACGATCGTCGATCTGGCAAAGGAAGCCGCGCTGTCGCGCTCGACGTTCTTCGAACGCTTCAGCCGCGCGGTCGGCGTCGCACCGATGGAGTACCTGCTGACGTGGCGCATGGCGCTCGCGAAAGACCTGCTCCGCCGCAACGAGGGCCGCATCGCGGAGATCGCGGGTCGCGTCGGCTACAGCTCGGCCAGCACGTTCAGCGTCGCGTTCACGCGGCACGTCGGCCGGCCGCCCGCGCAATATGCACGCGACGAACAGGCGACGACGAACGACGCGTGAATGGCCGGGCCCGGCCTCCCCTGCGCCGGCTCACGCATCGCGCGGCCGGTCGACCAGCGCGCGTTCGACGTCAGTTGCCCATGTCCTGTCGCCGGTCGCACGAGCAAGCAGGTTCGCGCCGACCATCGCCGTGAACGCGACACGCAGTTCGTCGTCGGACATCGCGCACGATGGATCGTCGCGCGCCGCAGCCACGAAAGTCGCATACAACTCCCGGACGCCATTCCGATACGCGTCGTTGAACGCATCGCTCGCATGATGGGGAGCGGCATCCTGCCCGAGCGCCACCATCGGGCAACTCCGCTCCGGCGCCTTCTTGCCCAGGTAATACGCGACCAGCCGACGCCAGCCGCCCGCGACCGGCCGGCCGGCGGCTTGCGCCTTCGCCTTCCAGTTCTGCGCGGCACGTGCGAACCCGGCCGCGCAGGCTTCCGTGACGAGCGCGTCCTTCGACGCGAAGTGGTTGTAGAACCCGCCTTGCGTCAAGCCGACGCGCGCCATGATCTCGGCGATGCTGACGGCAGCCACGCCGCCGCTGCGCACCACCGCATCGGCTTCCTCGACGATGCGCTCCCGGTTCCGGTCCGCCTGCTCGCGATTCGAACGTCCCACGAAATATCCGCTCCTGCCTGAAAAAACACCTTCGATTCCCGGCGCGACACCGACGCCCGCGGCCGTCGCCGCGCGCGCCGGATCGGCCGCCATCCGCGAGTCTAGCGCGTCGTGGCGTCGCGCCGGAACACGACCAGCCGCGCGATGGAACGCTGGCAGCACTCGCCGTCCTGGTTCAGCGTGTCGCTCTGCACCGTCACGACACCGCGCTCCGGCCGCGAGCGCGACGGCGCGATCGCCATCACTTCGCTGACGACATGCAGGACGTCGCCGGGCCGCGTCGGCCGTGGCCACGTGACGTCGCTGCCCGCACCGATGATCCCGTTCGCGATCGGCACGCTCTCGACGATCAGCTTCATCGTGATCGCGGCCGTCTGCCACCCGCTGGCGGCCAGCCCGCCGAAGAACGTGTGCCGCGCCGCGTCGTCGTCCAGATGGAAGACCTGCGGGTCGTACGCGCGCGCGAATGCGTGGATCTGGTCCGCATCGATCCGATATTCGGCGCTCGTATACCGATCGCCCACTTTCATGTCTTCCAGATAGATCTTCGTCATGCTCATCGGATTCCTCAGTCGATTGGATTCCAGCGGGCCGGAGATCGCGCACGATGTCGCGCCGCTTGCGCACGGCTCCCGCCCGAACGTAGAATAAATTACGACCAACCTTTATTATTTGCAAGCAGTCAATCGCGGCGACCAGTGCGAACCTTCAAGGAGCATTTCGATGACGACGTATGAACCGGCAGTCACGGCCCTGCTGTGCGTGGATCTGTACAACGATTTCCTCAGCGAAGGCGGCAAGCTGTTCCCGTGGATCAAGGACATCGCGCGCGAGAACAACATGATGGACAACCTGCGCACCGTCGTGCAAACGGCGCGCGACGCGGGCATCACGGTCTATCACGTGCCGCATCACCGCTGGGAGCCGGGCGACTATGTTCGCTGGAAGTATCCGACGCCGTACCAGCTCGGCGGCGCGCAGCATCAGGTGTTCGCGAAAGGCACATGGGGCGGTACGTTCCACGACGACTTCCAGGTGCAGCCCGGCGATATCGTCGCGACCGAGCACTGGGCGTCCAGCGGCTTCCCGAATACCGATCTGGAACATCAGCTGAAACGCTACGGCAAGGAGAAGATCATCCTCGTCGGACTACTCGCGAATACCTGCATCGAGGCGACGGCGCGCATCGGGATGGAACTCGGCTTCCACGTCACGCTCGTGCGCGATGCGACGTCGGCCCGCTCGCACGACGCACTGCGTGCCGCGCACGACATCAACGGGCCGACCTTCGCGCACGAGATCCTGTCGACCGATGCGCTCGTCGCGGCGATCCGGGCCGGGGCCGGGGCATCCGGCAGCGCGTGAGCGGGCGGCATCGGCGTACACTGCCGGACACGTCACGACGCGGCACGCAACGAGCAGTGGAGATGAACACGGCGACGAACGGCAGCGACGCGCGCGACCACTGGCTCGTCGCGCGGCGCGATGCGGAAACCGGCATCGAAAGCCTGCATGCGCATTTCAGCGGCCATGCATACGATGTGCACGATCACGACGACATGCTGGTCGGCTTCACCGAGCAGGGTGTGCAGCAATTCCAGTGCCACCGGTCGGTGCATACCAGCGTGCCGGGACGTGCGATCCTGATCGAGCCGGGCGCGCTGCACGACGGCCATGCCCCCGAAGCGGGCGGCTTCACGTACGGCATGCTGTACCTGCCGCAGACATGGGTCGAACGCGCGGCGCGCCGGCTGGAACTGCCGGGCCTCGGTGGCGTCGAAGCCGCGTTCAGCCATACGCTGGTCGACGATCTCAGCCTCGTCGACACGATCCGGCAGGCGTTCATCGCACTCCACGGCGAAGAGGGCAAGCTCGCACGCGACCAGGCACTCGACCGCCTGCTGACGCGGCTCGGCGGCGAGTTGCGCACCCCGCTCGCGACCACCGGCGACCATGCCGTCGCGCCCGCGATTGCCCGCGCGCGCGATCTGCTGCATGCGCGCATGAGCGACGATATCGGCCTCGACGCACTCGTCGAGCTCACCGGGATCGACCGGTTCCGGCTGACGCGGCTGTTCCAGCGCGCCTACGGCACGTCGCCGCACGCGTACCTGGTGCGCTTGCGGCTGCGCGCCGCGCGCCGCCTGCTGGCCGCCGGCCGCACGCCGGCACAGGTCGCGGCCGACGTCGGCTTCGCCGACCAGAGCCACCTCGGCCGCTGGTTTCGCCGCGCATACCGGATCACGCCGGCCGCGTACCGGCAATTGTGCACAAACGTTCCAGACTGATTGCACGTGGCATTCGATCATGTGCGCTTCAACGAGGAGCAATCATGTTCGATACCAAGGTGGCGCTGATCGTGCGCGACGATCTTGCAGCGTGGCAGAAACTCAATGTCGTCGCGTTTCTCGCGACGGGCGTCGCGGCTGAAGCGCCCGAAGCGCTCGGCGAGCCTTACGAGGATGCGGCGGGACGCCGCTACGGCCGCATGTTGGGCCAGCCGATGCTGGTGTTCGCGGCCGACCTCGATGGCCTGCAGGCGGCGCACCGGCAGGCGCTGTCGCGCGAACTCACGATCGTGCCCTACGTGCACGCGATGTTTTCGACCGGACACGACGCGGCCAACCGCGCGGTGTTTCGCGCCGGCGATGCGGCGCATCCCGACCTCGTCGGGCTCGCGTTGCGCGGGCCGAAGAAGGCGGTCGACAAAGCGGTGAAGGGGTTGGCGTTGCATGCGTGACGCATCGGCGTTTCGAGTTGGCGATTCGACACGGTAACGGCTACTGCGCGGCCAACAACTCCGGCTTGTTCCCGTCCATCCACGCCTTTACGTCAATCAGGAGCGCCGTCGCACTATCGAAACACTCGCGAACCGCAGACGCCTGAACCACATCGCCGGAGTAATCGGACAGGTTGCGCTGCTTGCGCAGTGCGTCCAGCACGATCATTCGCTCGACCGGCAAACCGATTGTCTGTGGGAGCGTCTGGATCGCCGTCTGGTGGTGCCCCGGTCGGCTCGTCAACGTACGAAATCCGTTCGCGTGCAAAGCCAGCATGGCGAGTTGCATGATCGCCTTGTACGCCGCATCGAAGCGGTTTTCGTTGCTCAACGCGGCGATTTGCGCATCCGCCAGATTTCGTTCCGCCGCGGCCAGCAGGCGCGTCGCTTGCTCCCGGTCCGGCCGGACTGCATCAAGACTAACGCCGAGCAAGTTCTGCAAGGTCATGGTCGCTACCAATCAAGAAGATCTTGGGTTTTCCAAGCACGTCCCGCAAAAACGCGTCCTGCCCGGTGACGCCATCACGAAACTCGTTCGCCGACAGCACCTTCGGATTGATGTCCCGCCCCAACGTAGCCTGTGCGTCGTAGAACAGCCGGACCACAGTTGCAAAGCCAACCGAGCCAATCACCATCACATCGACGTCACTGTCGGCCGTTTCCTGGCCGCGCGCGACGGAACCGAACACGAACGCCACACGGATTTCCTCGGCACACGACGACAGAGCTTCGGACAGCACGTCCCCCATACCCGAGGTCTTTCGCATGATCGAAGCCAGTTCTTCGTAGATCGGGCAACTTCGATTGGCGCGATAGAGCACCTGATTGCCCTGTCGATCCCTGCTCAGGATGCCGGCTTCGGCCAGCTTGCTCAGTTCCTTGTGCAGCGTACCGGGCGTCGTGCCCGTCAAACGGGCGATCTCGCGGACGTGCAACGCCTGATCGGGCCGCAACAGAAGCAAGCCCAGCGCGCGGCGCCGATAGTCACCAAACAGGGTAGAGGCAATGGATCGTAGCATGATTAGCTACAATTGTAGCTCAATCGGCTACAAGGCATAGTCCGAGTCGCCGATTTTGTGCCGATTATCGAAACGTAGCCAATTTAGCTACGATCGGAGCCGAATTTGCTACACGCATGCCGCGATCAGCACTCAGCCTGTCACGTCAAAGCGCTGCCCCGCTCGATACGGCCACCCGCGAAGTCTTTCGTACCGACGATGCCGAGAATCCCGACCTCGTCGGGTTGGCATTGCGGCAGCCGAAGAAGGCGGTCGACAAGGCCGTGAAAAGCTTGCGTTGCATGCATGAACGCCGCGCCGGCCCGGATGCCGGATCAGCGATGCGCAAGTACGTTGACGAGCTTGCCGAACGGATCGCGCACGTAAAACCGCCGCACGCCCCAAGGCTCGTCAGCCGGGCCGTACTCGACGGGAACGCCAGCCGCACGTACGCGCGCGAGCGCTTCATCGACATCGTCGACCTCGATCGACAGATCGGGCGTCGGCGTGCCCGACCCGCCCTGCGACGCGAAACTGATCTGCACGTCCATCTGCTCGGCATTGCCGCAGGTCGCGATCCAACCATGATCCATCAGCAGGTCGAGACCGAAGAGGTGCTGGTAGAAACGCTTTGCGTCGTCGACCGATCGAGTGTCGATGTTGGCGACGATCCGTTTGACTTTCATCGGGTTCCTTCGCGAGTCGGGTTGTCTCGCGACGCTACACCGGAATCGCTCGTACAACCAGTGCGTCAGCGGCCGGCCGCCTCCATCTCCGCGCGCCGCGCCCGCGCGGGCCGCTCGACGTGCTTGCCGGCCAGCCACACGCCGATCGCGACGACGACGATGCCAAAATAGGTCGTCACCTCGATCCGGTCGCCGAACATCCATGCGGCCCACATCAGCGTCACCGGCGGTTCGAGATAGACGAGGGTCGCCACGCGCGTCGCGGGCATCCGCTTGAGCAGCGCCCACAGCGACAGATAGGCGATGAAGGTCGAGAACACCGTCAGCCACACGACCGACACCCATACGTTCGGCTGCGTCGGCACATGCAGGTTGCCCGTGAAGATCCCGCACGCCGCGAACAGCACGAGGCTCACGCACCCTTGCACGAACAGCGGCAGGAACAGTCCGTCCTCGTTGCTGCGCACGGCCGTCAGTGCACGCCGCCGCTGATAGATCGTCGCGATCGACAGCCCCAGCGCGGACGCCAGCGGCAGCAGGTACATGACGATCCCGACCGACCCTGCCGGCAGCGCATACTGCCCACCGATCACGATGCCCACGCCGACGAACCCGACGACGAGCCCGGCCCACTGGCGCGCCCCGCTGCGCTCGCTGCCTTCGAGCGACGTCATCGCGGCGGTGATGAGCGGCTGCAGCGCCGCGACGATCGCGGCGATGCCCGGCGGCAGGCCATGCTGAATCGCGATATACACGCAGGTCAGATAGAGAAACTGCGACAGGAAGCCGATCACCGCGTGATAGCGGATTTTTTCGAGCGTCAGCCGCCCGAGTTGCCGGTTGAGGACGATCGCCAGGCACAGCGTGACGAGCAGGAACCGCCAGAACAGCAGGTTGAATGCGCCGGCCGTTTCCGCGCCGAGCTTCGCGCCGATGAAACCGGAACTCCACGACAACACGAAAACGAGCTGAAGCAGGAATAGCTGCATGGGGCGACGGCTCTCAGAAGGTGGCCGGGAACAGGCGCTGGTCGGCCAGATCCTCGGGCCGGATCGGTTCGAGCCCGAGACGGTGATACTGCAGTTCGGCGTCGTCCCTGAGGGCGCGCTGCAGCGCCAGCCAGTTGACGATCGTGCGCGGAATGCCGTCGTCCGACGCGAGATGCCAGAACCCGTTGTCGTCCTCGCGCGTGTACGGACAATGAAACGACAGCACCAGCGACATGCGGCGCCCGGCCTCGACCGGCTCGACACCGTGGAACAGCTTGCTGCCGTAGATGAGCAACGCGTCGCCCGCGGTATCGAGATTCGCCGTCTTTACATGCCGGCGCTCCTTGTCGTGACGATCGAACGTCTCCGCAGTCGATTCGTAGAACAGAAAGTTGCCGCCCTCGTAATCGGAGCGATCCGACAGCACGATGTTCAGCACGAAACTCGTGCCGTCGGTATGCCACATACCGAGCTGTTCCTTGCCGTCGTCGCGCGAGTCCGTCGGATAGTAGTAGTTGAACTGCGACCGCGCATTGACCATCGGATACGGGATCAGCGGCGCGCCGGCAAGACGCGACACCCTCATCAGGAATGCGCGGTCGTGCATCATGTCGTCGATGAACCGCGAGCGGTTCGTCACCGCGCGCACGCGCTTCGAGATGATCCAGTTGCTGCTCGACGCGCTGCGCTCCAGCGCGCGGCCGATCTCGCGCAACGCGCTCACCGCTTCGCTGGAGAACAGCCCGCGCAGATGGCACACCGCATTCAGCGAATCCGAGCGCGTGCCGCGCATCGGCACGTCGCGGTAGCCAAGATCGTCGAGGTTGCGGCGATATCGCACCTGGTAACCGTCGCGCAGGCAGGCGCTCGTCCAGCGCATCGGTTCCTTCGACGCATCGATCGCGCCTTCGACGTTCACGCCGGCGGACAGCGACGTCTGCAACGCGAGCCTCACGCGATCGAACCCTCGCGCAAACACCGGCAATGCATTTCCCTTGTTCATCGCGCGCCTCGCTGTCGGCAAATCGGCACTCAGCCCTTGAACTGCGCAATCTGGTACACGACGCTGCCGTCGCCGCTGCGCAGCTCGTCGATCACGCGGCAATTGCCGTGGCTCAGGCGTACGTGGCGGAATTGCTCCGGCGTGTATTTCAGGCAGACGTTGGTGATCAGATGCCCGTCGGCCCCTGCTTTCGACACCGGTTGCAGCGTGACCGCGACATGAAACTGGTCGCCGAGCAGATTGAGCCGCACGATCGACACATGATGCTCGCCCAGCGGCTCGAAGCCCTGCTGCCGGCTGACGATCTCGGAGAACCTCACCATGTTCTCGTTCCGGTAGAAGTTGTAGATGGGCTCTTCGCGCCCCTCCACGAGCAACTGCATCTCCGACACGACGTAGGTCGACTTGCCGCCGAGATTGCGGATGAGCCGGCCGATCGTCACCGGCAATTCGTTGCCTTCCTGGAACCCGAGCATCGTGATGAACGTCACGTCCTGCCCCAGGTCGATATGGTTCCACTGCACGTTGCGGTAATCGTCGGCGATGTAGTTGAAGCAGCCGGGCGTTTTCAGGAACGGCATGATCGCGTGACGCATCGCGTCTTCCGACGACTCGTTGATGTCGACGGCCGTGTAACGCAGATGGTCCGGCCCGCCGCCGCTGACGGCCTTCATCAGCTCGGTCGTCTTGACCGGCTCGGGCCCGAGCTCGATGTAGTGGAGATCGCGGCCGCGCGACAAGGTGGCCAGCCGCTCGCTCAGCTCGCCGATCGCTTCGCGCAACGAACCGTTGCCGTCGCGATCCGCGCACAACGCCGGGCTTCGTACGCCCAGCTCGTTCAGGTTGCGCATCAGCGAAAAGACTTCGCGCCCCGCTTCCCTGCGCCGCGCGTCATCGTCAGCGCGCTTCAGCGTCGAATACTTTTCGTGATTCTCGACCGTCCATACCGACTCCGCCTTCAGCTTCCTGTCCCGCACCAATGCATCTACGACAAAATCATTGATCGACATGAATCGTTCCCCGGATGCGTGCAACGCCCGACCGGCTGCCTGCCGTTGTCTGCCTGTTGACCCGAGAATATGGGATGCTCAATAATTCCGTCAATCGACATTACCTGAATCACTGATTCGGAAAAACCAAATCATGCCGCGCACCCTGGACGTCGACCTGTTGCGAACCTTCCACGCCGTCGCGAAGCTCGGCCGCTTCAAGGATGCGGCCGCCCATGTGAACCGCAGCCCGTCATCGGTCACCGCGCAGATTCAGAAGCTGGAGGAAATGGTCGCGCAGCGCCTGTTTACGCGAAACAACCAGGCGGTCGAACTCACGCAGTACGGCCACAAGCTGCTGAGCGACACCACCGAGTTCCTGCTGAGTCACGACCGGCTCGTCGAATCGCTGTCGCCGCAAATGCTGACCGGCAAGCTGCGGCTCGGCATCCCCGATTCCTACGCGGCGCACTTCATGGCGGAATTCCTGCCGCGTTTCGCCGCCGATCGCCCGTTGCTCGAACTGACCGTCGAAGCACGTTCCAGCGAGGAACTGCAGCTGCTGTTCTCGCGCGGCCAGCTCGACATCACGATCGCCGTCGTGCCGAAAGCGCCGCCGCATGCCGAGCTGCTCAGCAAGACCCATCCGGTGTGGGTCGCCGCGCGCACGTTCAAGTTCAATCCCGATGCGCCGCTGCCGATCGCGGTGCAGCTGCAGGGCTGCCCGTACCGCGATACCGCGCTGAACGCGCTGAAGAAGGCGAAGATCGCGCACCGGATGCTGCTCGAAAGCGCCAGCTCGCCGGCGGTCGAAGCCTGCATCGCGAACGGCCTCGCGGTCGGCCTGATCGAGCACGATCGCGTGTCGGGCAACCTGACGAGCCACGTCGCCGGGATCGTGCTGCCCGATCTCCCGCCGCACCTCATCACCATCCTGACGGACGACAGCAATCGCGCCGCGCTGCATCTGCGCGACGTACTGAAAAGCACGTTCAGGATCGGGTAGGAAAGACAAGGCCGGGAACCGGCCTTGCATGCGCCAGGCGTACGAACAGGCAAAACGCCGCCGGCCCGTTGCAGGCCGGCGGCTGTCGGCATCAACCGCCGAGGTAGGCCTGCTTGATGCGATCGTTCGCGAGCAGGTTCGCGCCCGTGTCCGCCAGCACCACGCGCCCCGTTTCGAGCACGTAGCCGCGATCGGCCACACCGAGCGCCTTGTTCGCGTTCTGCTCGACGAGGAACACCGTGACGCCTTCGTCGCGGATCGTGCGGATGATGTCGAAGATCTGCGCGATCACGAGCGGCGCGAGGCCGAGCGTCGGCTCGTCGAGCAGCAGCAAACGCGGCTTGCTCATCAGCGCGCGACCGATCGCGAGCATCTGCTGCTCGCCGCCCGACATCGTGCCGGCCCGCTGCGCCGCGCGTTCCTTCAGGCGCGGAAACAGCTTGAACACGTGCTCGATGCCGTCGTCGATCTCGTGACGGCTCGCGAAGAAGCCGCCCATCTTCAGGTTCTCGAGTACCGTCAGGCTCGGGAACACGCGCCGCCCTTCCGGCGAGATCGCCATCCCCTGCCGCATGATCTGGTGCGTCGACATCGCGGTGATGTCCTTGCCCTCGAACGTCACGCGGCCCGACGAGGCGCGCGGCGTGCCGCACACGGTCATCATCAGCGTCGTCTTGCCGGCGCCGTTGCTGCCGATCAGCGTGACGATCTCGCCCTTGTTCACCTCGATCGACACGCCCGCGAGCGCCTCGACCGCGCCGTAGTGCGTATGGACCTGTTCCAGCTTCAGCATCACTCTTCCCCCAGATACGCCTTGATCACGCGCGGGTCGTTGCGGACCGCTTCCGGCGTGCCGATCACGATCGGCCGGCCGTGCTCCATCACGAGGATGCGGTCGGACACGCCCATCACGAGGCTCATGTCGTGTTCGATCAGCAGCACCGATACGCCGAACTCGCGGCGCAGCTTGTCGATCAGGTGCTGCAGTTCGATCTTTTCCTGCGGGTTGAGGCCGGCCGCCGGCTCGTCGAGCATCAGCAGGCGCGGCTCGGTGATCATGCAGCGCGCGATCTCCAGACGCCGCTGGTGCCCGTACGACAGCGTGCCGGCCTGGCGGTTGGCGACCGACGTCAGCCCCATCCGGTCGAGCCACACGGCCGCGCGCTCGAGCGCCTCCTTCTCCGCGTGGCGATACGCGGGCGTCGCAAACAGGCCATGCAGCAGCCCGGCCTTCACCTTGCGATGCTGCGCGACGAGCAGGTTCTCGACCACCGTCAGCGACTTGAACAGGCGGATGTTCTGGAACGTCCGCACGAGGCCCTTCAACGCGATCTTGTGGCTCGGCAGCCCCGCGATCTGGTGACCGTCGAGTTCGACCTCGCCGCCGGTCGGCTTGTAGAAGCCGCCGACGCAGTTGAACACCGTGGTCTTGCCCGCGCCGTTCGGCCCGATGATCGCGAACACTTCATCGCGGCGCACGTCGAAATCGATGCCGTCCACCGCGAGCAACCCGCCGAAGCGCATCTGCAGCCCGGCGACCTTCAACAGTTCCGTATTCGCGCTCATTGCGGCAGCTCCACGTGGGGACGGCTCGCGGGCAGCAGGCCCTGCGGACGCCACATCATCATCAACACCATCACGAGACCGAAGATCAGCATCCGGTACTCGGCGAAGCCGCGCGCGACTTCCGGCAGCACGGTCAGCAGGATCGCCGCGAGAATCACGCCGAGCTGCGAGCCCATCCCGCCGAGCACGACGATCGCGAGGATCAGCGCCGATTCGATGAAGGTGAACGATTCAGGATTCACGAGGCCCTGACGCGCCGCGAAGAACGCGCCGCCGATACCGGCGAACGCCGCGCCGAGCGTGAACGCCGACAGCTTGATGCGCGTCGGGTTCAGGCCGAGCGAACGGCATGCGATCTCGTCGTCGCGCAGCGCTTCCCACGCGCGGCCCATCGGCATGCGGATCAGCCGGCTCGTCACGAACAGCGTGAAGCCGACCAGCACCAGCGCGATCAGGTACAGGAAGATCACCATGTGCTCGCCGCTGTATTCCAGCCCGATCAGTTCATGGAAGGTCTTCGCACCTTCGACGCTCGCCGAGCGCGCCATCTCGAAGCCGAACACCGTCGGCTTCGGAATGCTCGAGATGCCGTCCGGGCCGCCGGTGAGGCTCGTCAGGTTGTTCGCGAGCAGGCGGATGATTTCGCCGAAGCCGAGCGTGACGATCGCGAGATAGTCGCCGCGCAGGCGCAGCACCGGGAAGCCGAGCAGAAAGCCGAACGTCGCCGCGGCGATCGCCGCGATCGGCAGGCATTCCCAGAACGACAGCCCGAAATACTGGTTCAGCATCGCGTACGTATAGCCGCCGACCGCGTAGAACCCGACATAGCCGAGATCGAGCAGGCCCGCGAAACCGACCACGATGTTCAGCCCGAGGCCGAGGATCACGTAGATCAGCGCGAGCGTTGCGACGTCCACCGCGCCGCGCGAACCGAAGAACGGCCACACGAACCCGATCGCGAGCATCACCCAGATGATCACGCGCTGCTGCTGCGCGCCCATCGCGGGCAGCGCCGGCAGCTTCACGGCCGCTTTCGCGCGCACGAGCCACGGCTTGAACAACTGGAACAGGAACACGGCCGCGACCGCGATCCACACCGGCCGCCAGTGCGGCGTCAGCACGACCTGATAACCGTCGAGCTTCAACTGCAGGCCGAGCACCGGAATCGTGAGGATCGCCGTCAGGAACGCGGCGGCCACGGCATTTTTCAGCGCCTGGCCGATCGAAGCGTCGGCGGCCGGGCGGCGAACGGAAATGACTTGACTCATCTGCGTCTCCCTCAGACCTTTTCGATGTCCGACTTGCCGAGCAGGCCGGTCGGGCGGAAGAGCAGGATCAGCACGAGCAGGCCGAACGCGACGACGTCCTTGTACTCGGCCGGCATGTAACCCGCGGCGAAGGTTTCGGCGAGGCCGAGCAGCACGCCGCCGAGCATCGCGCCCGGGATGCTGCCGATCCCGCCGAGCACCGCGGCGGTGAACGCCTTGATGCCCGCGACGAAGCCGATATACGGATTCAGCTTGCCGATCGTCAGCCCGATCAGCACGCCGCCGACGGCCGCCAGCATCGCGCCGAGCACGAACGTGAACGAGATCACGCGGTTCGTGTCGATGCCGAGCAGGTTCGCCATCTTCATGTCCTCGGCGCACGCGCGGCACGCGCGGCCCATCCGCGAATGCGAGATGAACAGCGTGAGCGCGATCATCAGCACGAGCGTCACGCAGACGATCATCAGGCGCGAATACGGGATGGTCACGTCGAAGTCGCCGCCGAGATGGATGTCGAACGCGCCGGAGATCAGCACGGGCACGGACACGTCGCGCGCGCCCTGGCCGATCTGCACGTAGTTCTGCAGGAAGATCGACATGCCGATCGCGGAGATCAGCGGCACGAGGCGCGGGCCGCCGCGCAGCGGTCGATACGCGACGCGCTCGACCGCGAAGCCGTACAGGCCGGTGACGATCACCGACACGATCAGCGCGGCGCCGAGCACGAGCGGCAGCGGATAGCCGGCGGAGATGCCGATGGCGGTGAGGGTCACGAGGCCCACGTACGCGCCGATCATGTAGATCTCGCCGTGGGCGAAGTTGATCATGCCGATGATGCCGTAGACCATCGAATAGCCGATGGCGATCAGCGCATAGATCGCACCCAGCGTCAGGCCGTTGACCAGCTGCTGGGCGAATTGCGGAAAGAAGTCAGTCATGTGCGGGAAGCTCCCGTTGGCGCTGGGTCGCGTGCCGTCGCCGGATCACGGCGTTCGGCCGCGCGCAACGCACGGTGTCGTCTCGGGCCGCCCCTTGGTCGCGCAATGGGCCGATGCGCGACCAATACGCGCCCGCCCCGTCCGGGTCTCGGACAGGGCGGGCGCGCGGGCGGGTACTCCGTATTACTTGGCGGCGGTCTTCGTCGCGTCCTTGTGCCACGTGTAGACGACGAACTTGAACGCCTTCAGGTCGCCCTGTGCGTCATACGCGACCTTGCCGATCGGCGTGTCGAACGTCGTCTTGTGCATGTACGCGGCGACCTTCGTCGGGTCGGTTGTCTTCGCGCCCGCGATCGCGTCGGCGATGATCTTCACCGCTGCGTACGACGGCATCTGGAACGGGCCGTTCGGGTCGCGCTTCTTGTCCGCGAACGCCTTCACGAGCGCCGCGTTGGCCGGATCGGCCGAGAAGTCGGCCGGCAGCGTGACGAGCATGCCTTCCGAAGCCGGGCCGGCGATCGCCGTCACGTCCTTGTTGCCCACGCCTTCAGGCCCCATGAACGTGGCCTTCACGCCCTGCTCGCGCGCCTGGCGCATCAGCAGGCCCATTTCCGGGTGGTAGCCGCCGAAGTAGACGAAATCGACGCCTTGCGACTTCAGCTTCGTGATGATCGCCGAGTAGTCCGAATCGCCGGCGTTGATGCCTTCGAACAGCACGACCGGGATCTTCGCGGCTTCGAGGTCCTTCTTCACCGACGACGCGATGCCCTGGCCGTACGACTGCTTGTCGTGCAGGACGGCGACCTTCTTCGGCTTCACGTTGTTGATGATGTAGTGCGCGGCGGCCGGGCCTTGCTGGTCGTCACGGCCGATCGTGCGGAAGATGAAGTGGCGCTTCTTGCCTTCGGTCAGCTGCGGCGCGGTGGCCGACGGCGTGACCATCACGATGCCTTCGTTCTCGTAGATGTCGGAAGCCGGGATCGTCGAACCCGAGCACACGTGACCGATCACGTACTTGATCTTCTGGCTGACGATCTTGTTGGCGACGGCGACGGCCTGCTTCGGTTCGCACGCGTCGTCCATCATCACGACTTCGAACTTGTTGCCGCCCGCACCGCCGGCTGCATTGATCTGCTCGATCGCGGTCAGCGCGCCGGCCTTCACCATGTCGCCGTACTGGGCGACCGAGCCGCTCATCGGACCAGCGATGGCGATCTTCACGGTTTCCGCTTGCGCGGTGGCGGCGCCGGCGGCGAACAGCACGGCGGCGACGGAAATGGACGTAAGACGGGACAGCGTCATCTGGGAGCTCCTCGATGTTGTTTAGTCATACGGGCAAAGGCGGCATGACTTGCGCAATCGAACAGCACCCGGGGCGAGGACATGGGACACGCCCGAGACACATAGAAGACGGAACTCCAGCGGAATGTTGCGTAGCGGGGCCCGGCTCTTGCAGTCCCCGAAGGGGACGTCTGGTTCGGAAAGACATCGTGATGCGTCTTGCATTGCGCAAGCGTTTCGCCTGCCCCGCTTGCCAAATCGCGTGTTCGGAGGGATGGTCCGACAGCCATTGGCAAGGCAGTCGAAATTATATGGGCGTTTTTAAATCGTCTGTCAAAAATGCCGGTCGACCAAGGGAAAACACGTAGGTTTATGTGACGCCCGGGTGGCGATTGTGGCGCAACCTCGCGAGGCCGAGAACGTTTGCTTCGAGTGCAATCTGGTTGCGATTCGGTGCCGTGATTGGACGACGTTCCTTGCTGCGTCTGGGGTTCGGTGATTGGAAATTCCGAGTCACGCGCTTTCGGGTCGTTAAGGGTCCGATCGTTGAAAATCAATCGACTGATGATTGTGTGGGAGGGCACCAACACGGGGCGCTCCGGCCAGGCGGTAAATCCTTCTGTTTACCAACAGACCTAAACATTTTGAAAGCTGATTGATATTTCCATGAAATAATACGAACTCGCTTCTGCAATCCAGCCAGCCTTCCTGCAAGTCGCGCCCGCCGCGCCTCGCAGTCGCTTCAGGGCCGCTTCGACGCCCCTCCGTCGCCCAGCCGCCAGCCAGTGATCTGCCGTTTTGTTCAATGCACATCACCTGCTTCGGATCGCCTATGAATCACCCTATCCGCTTGTCTTCCGCCGCCGCGATTGCGTGCGCGCTTTCTGTTTCTACGGTCGCTGCTTCAGGTCGCGATACGCTGACCGATCGGTCGGCCGGCGCCAATGTGTTCCGCTCGGAGCGGCGTGCTGCTGCTCGGGATGACGGGCATGCGGCGCGCATGAGTCGTCGCCGCGTGCAGTACGCTGCGCCGGTTGAGCGCAGTCCGTTCGATACGCAGGACAAGCGGCCGTTGCGGGCGACAAGCGATGCGCTGGTGGCATCGCCGCCTTCCTCTGAACATGAACCCGATTTTGTATTGCCACCGAATCGCGTCGCACTTGGCGCGGGTGGGAGCGATAGTCTGGGTCGCGCCGTGCCTGGATATGAGCAGCGCGAGCAGAACTGGAATGAATATCTGCGCGCGAATGGCTCGCGGCCGGCTGGTAGTGGTGGCTCGTATGCGCCGCAGCGGCCGTACGACGCGCCGCGTGGTCCGCATGGGGCGCCGAATCCGTTCGATCCCTCGGTGCCTCAGCCGGAGACGCGGACGTTCTATGACAACGGCTCGGGGACGAAGTGCACGGCGACCGGCGGCGCGGGGACGTCGCGGTCGTCTTGCAATATCGGCTGGTGACGTGTGGCGTTGGGTGGCCGCGGTTGCGGCTGCCCTGCTCGCTATACGGCCTCAGGCCGAATCGATTGAAGAAGGCGGTACGAGGTTCTCAAAGGACGGCGCCAATCTACTCGGCGTCACCCTGTTCGCTATAACGAATCATGACCGGCTGCGAAGGCGTTCCCGTCGCCGTCATCGGCTCCCGCAGCCCGAGGCGCTCGTCTTCTGCAATCCGGTCCAGCACATCACTGACAAAGCCGAAATAACGGCAAACTTCATTCCGGTCGCCATCGAAATCGATGGTTGGACAGGCGCCTAGCTCAGGGCCACCTCTCCAGGTGAGGTGAATGATCGAGTAACGCCCCGATTCGTCAGTGTGAGCGCAAAGAACGTCGTCGTTACTGAGGGCATGCGCCATCACCATCAGCTTGCGTCCATGAAATGGGTGGTCTGGGTGAAGCTCTACGTCGAGTTCTGCCTGGATTCGCGCATGGTCGAGATCACACTCCGAGTGCGGGTGCTCAAATTCGCACCAATCCTCGGGCAACGTAAAGCCGTTCTGCTGCTCCATCGAGCCCCCCCTATCAACGACGCCAAATAACCCTGTTCCATGAGCCGTTTTCCACCTTCTCCGGCGCCATGAAGGCCCAAAGCGAATGACACCGAGCGCAGCAATAGTACATTGCAGGCCCTGCTGAACCGGCCCATTCGGAATCAAAAGGAGGGGAGCAATTTCCGCGAGGACTCGGCCGGTAACGGCAGCCTCCCGACATTGCGAATATTGCTGATCTTCCAGACGCGCTACGAACTGTTTGCGATCAAGCCTGGAACGGTAACCGAAGATGGCGCCAAATCCGGTTCCGGTGTTTTTGCTCGGCGGGCAACACGCACGCCGCTATACGAAGCCGGTCGACCGATCGTCGTCACGGTGTGCCCGGCATGAGGCACTTCCCTTACCTCGGCGAAACCACGATCGCCGCCCGCCGATTCTGCGCCCGCCCCGCCGGCGTCTTGTTATCCCCTACCGGATCGAGTTTCCCTCTCCCGACGATCGCGATCTGCTTCGCGTCCATTCCGACATCGACAAGCTCGATCGCCACCACCTCCGCCCGCCGCCTCGACAACTCGAGATCGTATTTGTCCTTCCCGTCGTCATCCGAGTACCCATAAACCCGCACGCCATTGATCCCCGCCGACCTCAACGTCCGCCCGATCCGCTCGACGATCCGCCGCACATCCGGCTTGAGGTTGTACCGGTCGAAATCAAACAGAATCGGCCCGGTCGACCCGAACTCGAACCCCTGTCCAGTCTCCTGGAACCCGGCCGACTTCAGCGCCGTGACCTGCGTCTGCGTCAGCCCGCGATGAAGCGGCGGCGGCGTCTTGCAGCCCCCCAGCAGCATGCACAGCAGCAATGCGCTTCCCACGCATAGCCGCCCCATGCTCACAGGAAACGAGTGGTTCATTTCGCATCCCCTTCGAGTGCGCCCTTGTTGAGCGCACTTCTTGTTGATCGCTGCTGCAGCCTCGCCCGCAGCACGAGACGTTAAACCTCAAGCCGACCGGAACGCGCTCTCCGCCAATTGCCACGAGCCCGGCCGCGCGCGCTTGGCGCGGTACATCGCGGCATCCGCCGCGCGCAGCAAGCCGCTCGCGTCCGATGCGTGATCGGGATACAGCGCAACGCCGGCACTCATCATGGTGGCCACCACGCGGCCGTCGGACAGCTCGATCGACGGCGCCATGCCGGACAAAATCTCGTCGGCGATCCGGCACACGCTGCCCGCCTCAGGCACCGCCGCCAGCATCACCGCAAATTCGTCGCCGCCCAGGCGCGCGACGAGATCGGCCTCGCGCACCTGCGTGCGCAGCCGCGACGCGATGCCGATCAGCACCGCGTCGCCGGCGTCGTGGCCGAGACAATCGTTGATCTCCTTGAAGCGGTCGCAGTCGAGATACAGGACGCCGACCCGCTGCCCCGTCAGAGTGGCGTCGCAAAGCGCAAGCGCCAGACGCGACTCGAACTGCACGCGGTTGGGCAATCCCGTGAGCGCATCGTGCGTCGCCTTGTGTTCGAGCGACGCGTTCTCGTCGCGCAACGTGTTCTGCCAGTCTTCGAATTCGTCGAGCAATGCATTGAAGTCATCGCCGAGCTGGTTCAGTTCGGCGATCGCCACCGGCTCGACGCGTCGCGCGAACGCACGCTCGCGACGCACCGCGTGCGCCACGCCTGCCAGCGCGCGCAGCGGCGAAACGATATTGCGCAGCAGACGCTTGGAGCTCACATACGCGCCGAGCACGCTGACGGCCAGGCAGCCGAGAATGCCGCCGACGCCACCCAGCAGGAAGCCGAAGAACTGGTGGCCGCGCCCGCGCACGACAACGTGTCCGACGACGATGCCGTCGTGCGTCACCGGCACGGTCACGGGCCCGGGCAGCGCCGCGTCGGCGACGGCACGTTCGAGTCGCGCGATCCCGTTTCCGGCGGGCAGCTGCCACGTCGCGAACGGTTGCCCCTTGCTGTCCGTGACGACCACCTGATCAACATCCTCGTCGCCGGCGATCAATCCGATCGCCTCGTTCGCCGCGACGCGGTCGCCGAACACGAGCGCCGCCTCGACCGTATAACCGAGCGAGCGCGCCAGCAGGTTCAGGTTGTTGCCCGCATACGCACGCAACGCGATCACGGCGACGACGATCAACGACACGGCCGCCATCGCCACCGCGACGAACGCAAGGCGCAGGTGCGCGCGACGCAACACGCTTTGCAGCGTCGGGCGCGGCATGCGCGAGGCGGAAACGGGGAGCGCGGACCGTGTCATGGCGTCACCGGCCGTCGGGCGAGGTTGAGCACGTTCGGGTGCACGCGCACGCCGCTGCGCGCGACGGCATCGAGATTGATGTCGAACGACACGCGATCGCCGTCGACATTCAGGCAGAACATGCCGCCCGCAGTGCAGGAAGGATCGTGTTCCGAAATCGTCAGCACCGGATGACCGGCCACCACGGCCCTCACTCGCGCGCGTTCATCGTTGCTCAGCGTGCCGAGGTAGACGGCGTCGCACGCCATGCCGAGCGCGGGATCGTCGGGGCTCACGCGCTGCACGTCGACCAGCGTCGAGCCGGCCTCCAGCGTGTCGGTCAGGCCGCGCGCATAGTCAGGCCGGCCCGTGACGCACAGATGCAGGCGAACGGGCGTGGTCGGCCAGCGCGTGAAGCTGATGATGCCGAGCACGACCTGGCGCACGGTCGTGTCGTGAGACGAAACGGAAGGATTCGCGGGGCTCGCGGCGGCTGCAATCTGCACGGTGTCGACCGGATCGTCGGGATTGGCGGGCGCACCGGCGAGCACGGCGGGAGCCGCACCCAGAGCGCAAACGATTGCGAACAACGCGTGGCGCAGCGAAGCGGTTCGGCCAAGACGGCCGCACACCGTGCGCGCGGCGATGGCCGCCGCGGCCGCTGGCGTCGCTGCAGTCGCGAGACTGACAGTCGACGCGCACACTTTCGCATCCATGATGGCAACATCCGCTGGCGTCGCTCTGGCGCTGCCTCCCGCCTCCCTCCATGCGCGTGCAGGCACCGAATTACGCGCACGATTTCTTCATCTTAGGTAAAAATTCGGATGACCAAGCAGTGGGAAACACCCGATAAAACGTCGGAAAGTATGCGGAACCGGTGTTGATTCACGACGATGCGGGCGCGCGTGCCGGCCGGCGTCGATACGGTGTCGACGCCGGCAAATTGATCAGTGGATTGGATGCCCGTGCGCGGCAAACTTCATACGTTCTCGCGCGCTACGCGATCGCCGACAAATCGAACGGCGTCTCCCGCAACCGCTTCCCCGTCAGCCGGAACACCGCGTTCGCAATCGCGGGCGTCACCGCCGGACTCGACAGTTCGCCGACCCCGCCCGGCTTCGCCGGATCGCCCTGCACGATATGAATGTCGGTCGCGGGCATGTCGCTCATCCGCATCACGCGATACGTATCGAAGTTCGACTGCTGCACGCGGCCATGCCTGAAATCGATGCGATCGGACGTTGCATGGCCGAGCCCCCACATCAGCCCGCCGTACAGTTGCTCGTCGACGCCGGCCGGCGACACCGCTATCCCGCAATCGGCCACGCACGTGAGCTTCTCTACCTTCACCGCGCCGTCCTTGCGCACGACCCGCGCGACCACCGCGACATAGCTGTCGTATGCCTGGTTCGTCGCCACGCCGAGCGCGACACCCTCCGGCAGCGGCTGTCCCCAGCCCGCACGCCGTGCGGCTTCGCGCAGCACGGCCGCATGACGCGGCCGGTCGCGCATGTGCGCGAGCCGGAACTCGATGGGGTCGCGCTTCGCTGCATGCGCGGCTTCGTCCATCACCGATTCGACGGCGAACACGTTCGGGATGTAGCTCACCGCGCGAAACCAGCCGGTCGGCACACCCGTCTCCATCCGGATCCAGCCGATGTCGCGATGCGGCGCCGAATACGCGAACTCCCATTGGGTCATCGCTTCGGTCGTGCTGAAATCCATCCGGTCGGTGCGCTCCAGATAGCCGGGCTCCCACTGCTGCGGCGACGCGGGCATCACGCCGCGCAGCCACAGCGACGCCAGATTGCCCTGCGCATCGAGCACCGCACGCGCACGGTGGTAACTCGCCGCGTGATAGAACAGCGCACGCATCTCGTCCTCGCGGCTGTTCATCAGCTTCACGGGTTTGCCTGTCTTCACCGCGAGCCACGTCGCCTCGAACAGCCAGTACTTCGATTCGCGAGCGCCGAAGCTGCCGCCCGACACGAGTTCGTGCAGCGTCACGCGATGCGCGGGAATGCCGCCGATCACGTCGGCCGCCTCCATCGCGGTGGACGGCACCTGCAGCCCGCCCCAGTACTCGATGCCGCCGTTGCGTGCCCACACGGTGATATTGATCGGCTCAAGCGGATTCGCGGCTTTGTGCGGCATCGAATACGACGCCTCGATCGTGCGTGCGCCGGCCGCTTTCGCCTTCGCGGGATCGCCGTCGGCAATGGTCGGCACGACGCGCGCGGCCGGATCGTCGACCCATGCGGCCTGACGCGCGGCAAGCGTACTGCTGTCGAATGTCGCGAACAGGCTGTCCTCCCATTCGATCGTCAGCGCGGCCTGCCCGCGATGCGCGGACCAGTAGTCGTCCGCGAGCACCGCGACGCCGGCCTGGTTGCCGCCGAGCACGTCGGGGCGCGGCGGAATCTGCAGCACCTCGCGCACGCCGGGAATCGCGAGTGCGGCCTTCGCATCGACGCTGCGCACACGGCCGTCGATCATCGGGGCGCGCGTGACGACCGCGACCAGCATCCCCGGCAGCGACACGTCGATGCTGTACGGAAACGACCCGTCGGCCTTCTGCGCGGCGCCGCGCTTCTTGCGCAGCTTGCCGATATAGCGGAACTGCGCGGGATCCTTCAGCACGACATCCTTCGGCGCAGGCAACTGCGCAGCGGCCTGCGCGAGCGAGCCGTATGTCGCGCGGCGCCCGCTCGCCGCGTGCAGCACGGCGCCGTCTGCCGTCGTACACGCCGATACGGGCACGCTCCATTGCCGCGCCGCCGCTTCGACGAGCATCGCACGCGCGGTCGCGCCCGCACGCCGCAGCCGGTCGTACTCCATCGCGACGCTCGTGCTGCCGCCGGTCGAGAACACTTTCCACAGCGGGTGAATGTAGTCCGCGAAGAACGGATCTTCCGGCGTGATCACATCGACACGGTACGGATCGACGTCAAGCTCCTCGGCCACGACCGCCGCGAGCGCGGTGCGCGTGCCGGTGCCCGAATCGTGCTTGTGCACGACGAGCTTGATCGTGTCGTCGGGCAGCACGCGCACCCATGCGTTCGGTTCGAATTCACCTGCGGACGGATGCGGATCGCCGCTCACGTTCTTGCCCGCGGCCATCGCATCGGGCATCCGGAAGCCGATCGCGATACCGGCGGCGATCAATGCGGAACCTTGTTTGAGAAAACGCCGGCGCGGCGCGTCGTCGGTGTGCTGCGTATCCGGTGCACGATCGTTACGCATGTCACGCCTCCTTCGCGGGTTCGGCGGCGGCCTTCAACGCCGGATCGCCTGAAGCCGCGCGCTTGATCGCGCGATGAATGCGCGCATAGGTGCCGCAGCGGCAGATGTTGCCCGACATCGCCGACACGATCGCTTCGTCGTCCACCGGTTGCCCGCCCTTCAGCAGCGCGGCGGCCTGCATCAGTTGCCCCGGCTGGCAATAGCCGCATTGCGGCACGTCCTCGGCCACCCACGCGAGCTGCAGCGGATGTCGCCCGTCCGGCGACAGTCCTTCGATCGTCGTCACGCGCCGCCCGTTCGCGGCGACGGCCGGGATCAGGCAAGCGCGCACGGCCTGCCCCTCGAGATGCACGGTGCATGCGCCGCACAGGCCCTTGCCACAGCCGAACTTGGTGCCGGTGAGCTTGAGCCGGTCGCGCAGCACCCACAGCAACGGCATATCCTCCGGTACATTCTCGAGCGAATGGCGTGTATCGTTCACGACGATGTCGATCATGTGCGGTCTCCTGATTCGCATTCATGGGGCGGCCCGCGTCCAATGCGCGGTTTCGGAGCATTATCGAAACGCGATGCACGGGTGCGCCAGCGATCATTTCGTCGAATCCCTGTCAGTCGGACTAACAGATGCTCAAGCGATACCCTTCGATCCAGTCGATGCAGGCGTTTCTGCAGGCCGCGCGGGTCGGCAGCTTTTCCAGTGCGGCGCGCCAGCTGGCGCTCACGCACAGCGCGATCAGCCAGCAGATCCGCTCGCTCGAGGAATTCATCGGCCAGCCGCTGTTTGCCCGCGCCGGCGGCCGCGTGATCCTCACCGATGCGGGCACACTGTTCGCGAACCAGTTGTCGGACGGGCTCGAACAGATCGATCGCGCGCTGTCGTCGGTGAAGGGCCGCACGACCGGGCCGTCGATCCGGCTCGACGTCGATCCGGAACTGATGCAGGGCTGGCTGCCCGCGCGGCTGCCCGAACTGATGCGCACGCTCGACGGCGCGACACTGACGGTGCTGTCCGCGCCGCGTCTCGACCGCGATGCATTCGATCGCGTCGACGTTGCGCTGCGTTATGGCTACGGGGAATGGGAAGGTGTGGACAGCGCGCTGGTCTGCCCCGACCGGCTGACCGCAATGGCCGCGCCCGCCTTGCTCGAACGCTACGGGCTCGCCGCACCGCTCACGCCCGAACAGGTGCTGGCACTGCCACTGCTCGGATATACCAAGCGCTCGTGGATTCCGTGGCTCGAAGCAGCCGGGCTCGAACCGGTCGAACCCGAGACGATCGCGGTGTTCGACAACGCGGCGGGGCTCGTCGCGACGCTCGCGTCAGGGCTCGGCGCAGGGCTGGTGCGTGGGCTGCTCGCCGCCGACGCGCGCCGCGACGGCCGGCTCGTCGAACTCTGCACGATTGCAATTCCGACGCACTACAACCTCCATGCGATCTGGCCGCGCGAACGGCATGCACGCGTGAAGCCGCTGATCGACGCGATCGGCGCGCTGGTCGCGCAATCGCTCGCGCCCTGACCGGCGCGGCTACGCCGTGAATTCCGCCGCGACCTCGCGCACGGTCTCAAGAAACGCGCCGAGCACGGCCGACGTATCGTCCGCGCGGTAACGCGCCTGCAGCGACACTTCCAGCGCCGGCGGCAACAGCGGCACGAACGCGACACCGCCCGTCGAAATCTGCCGTGACGACGCCGGCAGCAGCGCGACGCCCAGCCCTTCACGCACCAGCGACAGCAGCGTATGCACTTCGACGACCTCGTGCGCGATCTGCGGCGTGAAACGCGCGTCGACGCAACTCTGCTGCAGGAAGCGCGCCAGTTGCGAATGCCGCAAGCCGAATGACACGAACTGGTCGCCAGCCAGCTCGCCGAGCGCGATCGCATCGCGCGATGCAAGCGGATGGCCGGGCGGCAGCACGGCCACGGCCGTTTCGCGTACAACGATCTCGCTGCGGATCGACGGATCGTCCTGGAACAGCCGGAAGAAGCACACGTCGAGCCGCTTCTCCTTCAGCGCGTCGATCTGCGCGGCCGGCGTCATCTCGTGCAGCGACCAGTGCACGTGCGGATGCCGTTCGGCGAACACGCGCAACGCGTGCGGGATCGGCGCGACCATCGCCGAGCTGATGATGCCGACCGCCAGCCGCCCCACTTCGCCGCGCCCCGCGCAACGCGTGAGATCGATCGCGCGATCGAACTGCGCGACGATCAGCGGCACCTGCTCCTTCAGTGTTTTCCCTGCCTCGGTCAGCTCGACGCGATGCTGCGAGCGCACGAACAACGCGGTGCCGAGCTGCTCCTCGAGCAGCCGGATCTGCTGGCTCAGCGGCGGCTGCGAGATATGGAGCCGCGCGGCCGCGCGCCCGAAATGCAGTTCGTCGGCCAGTACCGCGAAGTAACGCAACACACGCATGTCCATATCGCAAACGTATCAAGAACGTCAGTAAAAAATATTGTACAGAGCGCATTCGGCTTGTGACACTCGGTCCCAAGCAGCAGTGCACGTCGCAGTGTGTCACTCGATGCCGGCGAGGGGAAGGCGCGAAAAAAAATGCGCCTTGCAAAGGGCCGCATGAATCCGACCGACCGGGTCGCTTCATCGACGTGCCTGCCCGCGATCCGGCAACCGGCTTTTCCGGTTCCTCTCAAGGAGATCGAGTAGATGATCATCGACACCAGCTGTTACCCGACGAATCTCGTCGACCTCGCGTGGCGTCACGACGGCCCGCCGTTCACCGGCGAGCGCCTGATCGAGACGATGAACGGCCCGTTCCTCATCAACGGCAAGCCGCGCCGCGTCGACAAGGCGTTCATCCAGCCGCCGCAAGGCAACACCATCTATACCTATACCGACGGCGAAAAGTCGGGCACCGAATCGATCGACGCCTACATGGCGTACACGGTCGAGATGGTGCGCAGGCACCCCGACCGCTTCATCGGCTGCTTCGTCTACAACCCGCGCTGCGGCGTGGAGAACGGCGTCAATGCGATCGATCACTACGTGCGCAAGCTCGGCTTCAAGATGGTGCAGTTCCAGGCCAACATGCACGCGTACCGCCCCGATCGCGCGCTCGACTGGCTGCGCCCCGCGCTGAAGAAATGCGCGGAACTCGGCGTGCTCGTGAAGCTGCACACGGGCGACGGCCCGTACAGCATCCCGACCGAGTGGGTGCCGATGATCAAGGAATTCCCGACCGTCAATTTCATCATGGCGCACTTCGGTGTGCAGACGGGCGGCGTCTACTGCTTCGAGCCGTTCCAGCTTGCGATGGATCTGCCGAACGTGTACTGCGAATCGGGCTGGTGCCTGCAGTCGCGCATCGTCGAGTTCGCGAAGGTGCTGCCGAAGCACAAGATCCTGTTCGGCTCCGACACGCCGCCGAACGAACCGGGCATGTGGTTGCGCCTGCTCGAAGTGCTCTGCTTCGATCCGCCGCAAGGGATGAATCTCGACGAGGACACGCTCGAGGATTACCTCGGCAACAACACGGCCCGGATGATCGGTCTCGAACCGACGCCCGCGCCGCGCACCGTCGACGAAGCGAAAGCGTTGCTCGCCGCGTGACGCGCGCCCCTCTCTCCCGATTCCGGAGCATTGCATGATCATCGATACGCACCTGCACCCGACCAACCTCGTCGACGAGGCGTGGCGCCACACCGGCGAACCGTTTACCGGCGAACGCCTGCTGAAGATGATGGACGGCCCGTACATCATCAACGGCAAGCCGCGCCGCATCGACATGGGCTTCATCCAGCCGCCGCCCGGCAACACCGGCTATCGCGACGGCAACCGCCGCGGCCGCGACGGCATCCGCGACTACATGGCGTACATCGCCGAACTCACGCAGAAGTACCCCGACCGCTTCATCGGCAACTTCACGTACAACCCGCGCTGGGGCCCGGAAAACGGCGCGGCGGAGCTCGAATTCCACATCAAGGAGTACGGCTTCAAGATGGTGAAGCTGCACGCGAACATGCACGGCTATCGGCCCGATCGTGCGCTCGACTGGCTGCGCCCGGCGATGAAGGTTTGCGCGAAGTACAACATCGTCGTGCTGATTCACACCGGCGACGGGCCGTACACGATCCCGACGCAGTTCTACCCGATCATCCGCGAGTTTCCGATGGTGAACTTCATCATCGGCCACTTCGGCATCCAGACGGGCGGCAACTACTCGTTCGAAGCGTTCTGGATGGCGATGGACACGCCGAACGTGTACTGCGAATCGGGCTGGTGCTACCAGTCGCGGATCGTCGAATTCGCACGCGAGCTGCCGCGCAACAAGATCGTGTTCGGCACCGATTCGCCGCCGAACGAGCCCGGAATGTGGCTGCGCGAGCTGGAGATGCTGTGCGGGCCCGCGCCGCAGGGGATGGATCTCGACGAAGACGGCCTCGAGGATTACATGGGCAACAACATCGCCCGCCTCGTCGGCATCGAGCCGACCAAACCGCCGAAAGATCTCGACGAAGCGCACAAGCGACTGACGGCGACCTACGTGTAACGCGCCGCTTGCCGGATCGCGTGCCGCCGCAGTGATGCGCGCGATCCGGCCTTTCCTCTTCCGCATCCGACGGAGTGCATCATGGCGTCCAGCCTTTTCGCCGAGCAGCAGGATTTCCACCACTTCGCGAACGCGTATCGCGATCGCTTTCCGGACGATGTGCTGACGATCGCGCAGCCGCTGTCCGCCGACCAGGACGTCACGGCCGTCGTCGCGTCGCTCGCCGCGCGCGGCCGGCACGACATGCTCGTCTGCGAGCGCGTCGACGGACTTTCGACGCCGCTCGTCACCAACGTATTTGCTTCCCGCACGCGCATCGGCCGACTGTTCGGCGTCGACGCGAACGGGCTGTTCGACGCATGGCAGCAGCGCGCGAACGCGCCGGTCGCGCCGGTCGTCGTGCCGCATGGCCCCGTGCTCGATCAGGTGACCGAAGGCGACGCGGTGGATCTCGCGCAACTGCCGATGATCCGCCACTTCGAGACCGATCGCGGGCCGTACGTGACCAACGCGGTGATCGTCGCCGAAGATCCGGTGACGGGCGTCGCGAACCTCAGTTACCACCGCTCGATGCCGCATGCTCGCAATGCGCTGGCGACGAGCCTGCATTCGCGCGGCCATCTGTGGCGAATGCTGCAGACCGCGAAGACGCGCGGCGACACGCTGAAAGTCGCGATGGTGATTGGCGCGCATCCGCTGTTCATGCTCGCGGCCGCCGCGCGCGTGCCGTTCGGTGCGGACGAGCGTGCGATCGCCGGCGGGTTGTTCGGCGCGCCGCTGCAGCTCGTGCGCACACCGCGTCACGGCATCGGCGTGCCCGCCGCCGCCGAGTTCGTGCTCGAAGGCACGATCGATCCCGACGCCCATGCCGAAGAAGGCCCGTTCGGCGAATTCACCGGCTACTCGTCGGACCGCTCGACCAACAACGTGCTGCGCATCGACGCGATGATGCGGCGCAACGATGCGTGGCTCGTCGACGTGGTCGGCGGCCCGTACGCGGAGCACCTGACGCTCGCTCGGCTGCCGCGCGAAGCCGAGATGAGCGAGAAGCTGAAGGCGCGCTTTCCTTCGGTCACCGCCATTCACTACCCGAACTCCGGCACGCACTTTCACTGCTATGTCGCGCTGAAACAGTCGCGCGACGGCGAGGCGCGCCAGATCATGCTCGCGCTGCTCGGCTGGGATCCGTACCTGAAGAACGTCGTCGCGGTCGACGCCGACGTCGACATCACCGACGACGCGCAGGTGCTGTGGGCGATCGCGACGCACTTCCAGCCGCACCGCGACCTGTTCGTCGTCGACGGCCTGCCCGGCAGCCCGCTCGATCCGTCGTCGTCGGCCGACGGCACGACGTCGCGGATGGGCATCGATGCGACGCGCGGCTCGCGCTTCGACGGCGTGCGCGCGCGGGTGGGCGACGCCGCGATGCAGCGTGCGGCGCACGTCATCGCGCAACTCGGCGGAGCTTCGCGATGAGCACGCGGCGGCTCGTGGTCGGCATCAGCGGCGCATCCGGCTTCGTGTACGGGATCCGGCTGCTCGCGCTGCTGCGCGAGCTCGACATCGAGACGCACGTGGTCGTGTCGCGTGCCGCCGCGCTGACGATGGCGCACGAGACCGATTTCAAGCTATCGGACATCGCCGCACGCGCAAGCGTGCTGTACCGGAGCGACGACATCGCCGCGTCGATCTCGAGCGGCTCGTTCCGCACGCTCGGGATGATCGTCGCGCCGTGCTCGATGAAGACGCTTGCCGAGATCGCCAGCGGCCTGTCATCCGGCCTGATCTCGCGCGCGGCCGACGTCGTGCTGAAGGAGCGCCGCCGGCTCGTGCTGCTCGCCCGCGAGACGCCGTACACGCTCACACACCTTCGCAACATGGCCACCGTCACGGAGATGGGCGCGATCGTCGCGCCGCCCGTGCCGGCGTTCTATGCGCGCCCCGCCTCGCTCGACCAGATGATCGACCACACGCTCGGCCGCGTGCTCGACCTGTTCGACCTCGATTCACGCACCGTCCATCGCTGGAAAGAAAGCGAATCTCAGCCCAACCGACTCAACGGAGACGCATCATGACCCACATCCACACCACCCACAGCGACGTCGAGAAGATTCCGGTTACCGTGCTCACGGGCTTTCTCGGCGCGGGCAAGACCACGCTGCTGAACTACATCCTGCGCGAGAAGCACGGCCGCAAGATCGCGGTGATCGAGAACGAGTTCGGCGAGATCGGCATCGACGGCGGGCTCGTGCTCGAATCGACCGAGGAGATCTACGAGATGACGAACGGCTGCGTGTGCTGCGTCGGCGCGGTGCGCGAGGATCTCGTGCGGATCGTGCGAATGCTGGTCGCGCGCCCCGACCGGCTCGATCACATCATCGTCGAGACGAGCGGGCTCGCCGATCCTTATCCGGTCGCGCAGACCTTCTTCCTCGACGATCCGATCGCGAAGGAAGTCGCACTCGACGCGGTCGTCACGATGGTCGATGCGAAACATATTCGCGCGCACCTCGACGATCTCGTGCTCGACGGCCGCGACAACCAGGCCGTCGACCAGATCGTCTGCGCGGACCGGATCGTGATCAACAAGGTCGATCTCGTCGACACGCCGGACGTCGATGCGCTGACCGCTCGGCTGCGCGAGCTGAACACGACGGCCGAGATCGTCACGTCGAGCTATGCGCAGGTCGATCTCGACCGCATCCTCGGGATCGGCGCGAACGAATTCGCGCAGATCCTCGTCGAGAGCGACGGGCTGCACGCCGATGCGCCGCATGCGGACGCGCACGCGCACGGCCACGACGAACACGAAGACCACGACGACCATGCGCACGACAGTCACGCCGCGCACGCACACGACGAGGACCACGACCATCACGAGCACGACGAAAGCGTGTCGTCGGTCGGCATCGAAGTCGACTCGGACGTCGATCTCGACGCGCTCGAAGCATGGCTCGGCGAGCTGCGCCGTGCCGACACCGCGAACCTGTTCCGGATGAAGGGCATTCTCGCCGTGCAGGGCCGCGCGCAGCGCTACGTGCTGCAGGGCGTGCACGGCGTGATCGAACTGCGCGCCGCGCTGGCGTGGGGGTGCGAACCGCGCTCGTCGCGCATCGTTTTCATCGGCCGCGATCTCGATCGCGCCGCGCTGACCGACCGTTTCCATGCCTGCCTCGCCGCGCCGGTCGCGGCCTGACGGGCACGCCAGGCGGGCGCGCCACGCGCCCGCCAGATAACGAACCTCAGGAGACACGCCCATGAACTCTGCTTCACATCCCGTCGATCGGGTCCTGCCGCGCCGCCAGATGCTGACGCTCGGCCTGCAGCACATGCTCGTCGCCTATATCGGCGCGATCGCGGTGCCGCTGATCGTCGCATCGGCGCTGAAGATGTCGCCCGCCGACACGACCGTGCTGATCAGCACCGCGCTGTTCTGTTCCGGCATCTCGACGATCCTGCAGACAGTTGGCATCTGGAAGCTCGGCGTGCGCCTGCCGATCCTGCAGGGCGTCGCGTTCAGCAGCGTCGGGCCGGTGATCGCGATCGGGCTGACGCCGGGCGTGGGGTTCGCCGGCGTGTGCGGCGCGGTGATCGGCGCGGGCATCATCACGACCTTCGCCGCGCCCTTGATCGGCCGGCTGCGCCGCCTGTTCCCGCCGGTCGTGACGGGCTGCATCGTCACCGTGATCGGGCTGCAGCTGTTTCCGGTCGCGTACCAGTGGGCCGGCGGCGGCGACGCGGCGAAGCTGCAGTTCGGCGAACTGTCGTTCCTCGCGGTCGCGCTCGTTGTCGCGGTCGTGATCCTCGCGGTCAACCGTTTCGCGAACGCGTTCCTGCGCAACCTGTCGGTGCTGATCGGGCTCGTCGCCGGCAGCCTGCTCGCGATCGCGCTCGGGATGGGCAACTTCACGAACGTGGCGGCCGCACCGTGGTTCACCGTGCCCTACCCGTTCCACTTCGGCACGCCGGTGTTCGCGATCGTGCCGGTGCTGACGATGGTCGTCGTGATGATCGTGCAGATGGTCGAATCGATGGGCCTGTTCGTCGCGATCGGCGACATCGTCGAGAAGCAGGTCAGCGAGGAAGATGTCGTGCGCGGGCTCCGTGCGAACGGCATCGCGAGCGCGATCGCCGGCACGTTCGCCGCGTTCCCGTTCATCGCGTTCATGGAGAACGTCGGGCTCGTGATCCTGACCGGCGTGCGCAGCCGCTGGATCGTCGCGGTCAGCGGCGCGCTGATGTGCATCGTCGCACTCGTGCCGAAGATCGGCGCGATCGTCGCGTCGACGCCGTCGGCCGCGCTCGGCGGCGCGGGCATTGCGATGTTCGGCGTGGTCGTTGCAGCCGGCGTGCAAACGCTCGCGAAAGTCGATTTCGAGAACAACCGCTACAACGTGCTGATCGTCGGCTTCACGATCGCCACCGCGCTGATTCCGGTGATGGCGCCGAAGGTGTTCGCGCACATGCCCGACTGGACGCAGCCGTTCCTGCATAGCGGCGTCGTGCTCGCGTGCCTCGTGTCGGTCCTGCTCAATGCGCTGCTCAACGGCGTGCCGGCGGCGGAACCCGTCGAATCGCACGTCCATGCCGACGCCGCGCACGGCAGCGGGATGGCGCGCGAGTACGACTGACCGGCTTCCTGCCGCGCGCGGCATCGAGCCTGCGTGCGGCGCCTGACGAACAACGACCCGACTATCCGAATCCGAGGAGACCCGACCATGAGCGTTCCTACTTCTTCGCTGCTGATCTGCAACCCGATCGCGGTCATGAGCGGCCGCGCCGGCGATGCCGCGCGGCTCGGCCAGGCCGACCTGCGCATCCGCGACGGCCGGATCGAGACGATCGCGCCCGGTCTCGCGCCGCTGCCCGGTGAACGCGTGATCGATGCGAGCAACTGCGTCGTCTATCCCGGCTGGGTCAACACGCACCATCACCTGTTCCAGAATCTGCTGAAAGGCGTGCCGGCCGGCATCAACGCCGACCTGCAGGAATGGCTCGCGGCCGTGCCGTACCCGCGCATCGCGCGCTTCACGCCGGAACTCGCGCGCATCGCGGCACGGCTCGGCTTCGCGGAACTGCTGCTGTCCGGCGTGACGACCTGCGCGGACCATCACTACCTGTATCACGCAGGCGGCACGACCGAAACCGGCGACCTGCTGTTCGACGAAGCGGCCAGCTTCGGCATGCGCTTCGTGCTGTGCCGCGGCGGCGCATTGCAGGCGGCCGGCGATCATCCGGGCTTCGCCGGTACCGCGCTGCAGCCTGAAACGCTCGACCAGATGCTCGCGGATATCGAGCGGCTGAAGGCGCGCTATCACGACGCTGGCCCGGCATCGATGCGCCGCGTGGTCGTCGCACCGACGACACCGACCTTCTCGCTGCCGCCCGGCCTGCTGCCCGAAGTTGCGCGTGCGGCGCGCGGCATGGGCCTGCGGCTGCACTCGCATTTGTCGGAAACGACGCGTTATGTCGATTTCTGCCGCGAGCGATTCGGCAAGCTGCCCGTCGAATTCGTTGCCGAGCACGAATGGCTCGGCAACGACGTGTGGTTCGCGCACCTGGTCCATCTCGAAGCGAGCGAGATCGCGATGCTCGCGGAAACGGGCACCGGCTGCTCGCACTGCCCCGTCAGCAACGCACGGCTCGGCAGCGGCATCGCGCCCGCACCGCGCATGGCCGCGGCCGGCGTGCCGGTGTCGCTCGGCGTCGACGGCGTCGCATCGAACGAATCGGGCAGCATGACGCACGAAGCGAATTTCGCGTGGCTCGTCCATCGCGCCGCGCACGGTGCGTCGGCCACCACGGTCGAGGACGTGCTGCACTGGGGGACGCAAGGCGGTGCAAACGTGCTCGGGCTCGATGCGGTCGGCACACTCGGTGCCGGACAGGCCGCCGATCTCGTGCTGTACGACGTAAGCGGCCCGCGCTTCAACGGCTTCCACGACTACGCAATCGCACCCGTCACGGCCGGCGAACCGGCGCCGGTGAAGTACAACATCGTGAATGGCCGCGTCGTCGTGGATAACGGAGAGATTCCCGGCCTCGACCTGGCTGCACTGCGCCGCGCCGCAGTCGATGCCGTGCGGCAGTTGCTCGACTGAACGGAGATCATGCGATGAATCCACGCATCCGCATCGGCATTCTCACGCCGTCATCGAACACCGCACTTGAACCGCTCACGACCGCGATCGTCGCCGATCTTCCGAACGTCAGCGTCCATTTCGCGCGCTTCACCGTGACCGAGATCGCGTTGAGCGCGACCGCGCTCGACCAGTTCGACGCGGAACACATCCTCGTCGCGGCGCGGCAGCTTGCCGATGCCCGTGTCGACGTGATCGGCTGGAGCGGCACGTCGGCCGGCTGGCTCGGTTTCGAACGCGACGCCGCGCTGTGCCGGAGCATCGCGAAGGCGACCGGCATCCCGGCGACGACATCGGTGCTCGCGCTGAATGAGCTGCTCGAACGCACCGGCGTGCGGCGGCTCGGCCTCGTCACGCCGTATCTCGACGACGTGCAGCAGCGGATCGTGCGCCAGTACGCGCAGCTCGGCATCGATTGCGTGGCCGAGCAGCATCTCGGGCTGCGCGACAACTACAGCTTTGCCGAAGTGCCCGATACGCAGTTGGCGGCATTGATGCGCAAGACGGCGCAGGCGCGACCGGATGCGGTCGTGACGTTCTGCACGAACCTGCATGCCGCGCATCTGGCCGCGCCGTTCGAGCAGGCGACGGGGATCGCGGCTTACGACACCGTGTCGACGGTGGTGTGGAAGGCGTTGAGGATGGCCGGTGTCGATACGCGCGTGCTGGCGCGGTGGGGGAAGCTGTTCGCGATGAGTTGATGCACACGCGCGTTCAGCGCTCGTCGGCGTCCTCGACGAAGATGTCGAACCACGCATTCATCGCCGCCCAGAAATCCACGGGTTCAAGCCGTGCCGGCTGCTCGTGCCACCAGATCCGCCCCGCCCGGCTGCCATCGCCGGCGCTGTCGCGCAGGTCGACGCACAGATAATCGCCGCCGCCGTTGTGAAGCACGGTGCGCACGAGATCGGGGTTCACGCCGAGCTTGCGCGTCTCGGCCGGCGTCAGGTCGAGCTTGTCCGTCAGCGTGGTCTGATCGCCGAGCGGCAGCGGGCCCATCGAACGGGCCGGAAAGAATGTCCAGCCGTCGTGCACGGCCTGATGGAAGCGCTGCAAGTCACCGGGCAGCGCGCGCCAAACCGGTTCGTCGAGCGGCGCCCGCTCGCGCAACGGCGCGCGGCCGATGAAGAAATTCAGATCGTCCTGCTCCACCGTGTACGGATACAACAGCATGACCTCGCCGCCGTCGTTGCGGAACACGGCCGGCCGCGCGAGCTTGTCGCGAAAGAACCGCGCAATGGCGGGCAAGCGATCGATGACGCCGGCCCACATCTGCATAAGCCTGTCGGCAAGCATATCGTCCGGAACGGCGAGCAATTCGCGCCAGCCGGCCGGCACCTCAATATCGGCCGGAATCTCGTCCGCCGCGAGCCACACGCAGCCGATCGACCTGAATCGTCTCAACTCCGCCGCATAAACCTGTGCGGACAACTCGATCATCGCGCGTCACCCCCGAATGCCGGAACTCGCGCATTCTACTGCCCGCCTCGTCACGGCCGTCCGGAATCGTCGCGTACGGGCCACCTGCAACAAAGCGGCCGCACGCGCCCTCTTGGTCCCCCGCGCCGCCGCGAGTATGCTTGCAGTTCGAACGATCTCCAACCAGGGCGCGCACACCGCCAACCGTCAATCACCATCGATGGATTTCGACGTCATCGTTCTCGGCGCCGGCATCGTCGGCGTCTCGGCCGCGCTGCATCTGCAGGATCGCGGGCGCAAGGTCGCCCTCGTCGATCGCGGCGCACCCGGCGAAGGCACGAGCTTCGGCAACGCAGGGCTGATCGAGCGCTCGTCGGTCGAGCCGTATCCGTTCCCTCGCAGCCCGTTCACGCTGATGCGCTATGCGCTGAACCGCTCGACCGATCTCTACTGGCACAGCGCGTCGCTGCCCGCGTTCGCGCCGTGGCTCGCGCGGTTCTGGTGGGAATCGGCGCCGCTGCGCCATGCGGCCGCGTCGCGCGACATGCTGCCGCTGATCGAGCGCTGCATCGTCGAGCACGACGCGCTGATCGCGCGGGCCGGCGCCGGCGAGCTGATCCGTGCGAACGGCTGGCTCGAAGCGTTCCGCACGCCCGCCGCATTCGAACGCGGCGTGGCCGAGGCCGGCCTTACCGCGCGCCGCCACGGGCTCGGCATCACGCCGCTCGACGCGGCCGCACTGCTCGCGCACGAACCAAGCCTCGCGCCGGGCTTTTGCGGCGCGCTGCACTGGCTCGACCCGAAAAGCGTCGTCGATCCGTCCGCGCTCGTCAAAGCGTATGCGCAGTTGTTCGTGCAAGGCGGTGGCACGCTCCTGACAGGCGACGCCGCGAGCCTCGACGCGCTATCTCCCGGCTGGCAGGTTCACACGCAGGACGGCCCGGCCGCCGCACCGGCCGTCGTCGTCGCGCTCGGCCCGTGGTCCGACACCGTCTTCGGCAAGTTCGGCTACAAGATCCCGCTGCGCGAGAAACGCGGCTATCACATGCACTACGCGCCGTCCGCGCGCGGCGTGCCGTCGGCGCCGATCGTCGATCGGGAATACGGTTACGTGATCGCACCGATGCGGCGCGGGCTGCGGCTGACGACGGGTGTCGAGATCGCGCGGCGCCGCGTGCCGCCAACCGGCGTACAGCTCGAACGCGCGGAACGCGTCGCGCGGCCCGTGTTCGGGTTCGGCGAACGGCTCGACCCGCAGCCGTGGCTCGGCTTCCGGCCGTGCACGCCGGACATGCGACCGGTGATCGGCCCCGCGCCCGCCCATCGCGGGCTGTGGTTCGCGTTCGGGCACAACCACCACGGACTCACGCTCGGCCCCGTGACCGGCCGGCTGCTGGCCGAGATGATGACGGGCGAAGCGCCGTTCACCGATCCGGCGCCGTATCGCGCGGACCGGTTCTGAGCGGATAGCGCGTCAACGCGCGCTCAGTCGAGCGCGCGGCCGAAAATCCGGATGACTTCGTCGAGATGCTCGGCCATCGCACGGCGCGCGGCTTCGGGATCACGGGCACGGATCGCGTCGAGGATCGCGCGGTGTTCCAGTTCCGACCGGTGCGGCATGTCGTTCGGCATGTACAGCGACTGCAGCCGCTGGAACATCAGGTCGTACTTGTGCGCGAGCAGCTGCTTGATCATCAGCGCATACGCGGCGTTGTCGCTCGCTTCCGCGATACGGATATGGAACAGCCGGTCGCCCGGGTGCGTGAGCGAGCCGCTGCGGTTGTCTTCCTGGTTGCGCAGGAACGCTTCGTGAATCCCTTCGATCTGCGCGTCGGAGCCGTGCCTTGCCGCAAGCGCCGCGGCTTCCGGCTCGATCAGCCGGCGCGCCTGCAACAAGGCGAACGGCGGGATTTCGGTGTCGAGGTCGAGCGCGATGCCGAGTTCGGGATCGATCTCGACGATCGAGAACGGCGCGACTTTCGCAGCGGGTTCGGGTGCAGGCTCGGGCACCGCAGCTGCTTCGGGATGGCGCACCTTCACGCCGTCGCCGACACGCACGCTGACGAGCCCGCTCACTTCGAGCGCGATCAGCGCTTCGCGCACCGACGTGCGCGACACGCCGAACTGTTCGGCCAGTTCGCGCTCGGGCGGCAAATAGCTGCCCGGCGGAAAATCGCCGGACTCGATCATCGCACTGAGCTTGTCGGCGATCTGCTGGTAGAGGCGGCGGTTCTGAATCGGCTGGATGGACATACGTTGACGCTGGTAATCGGTTTCGTTCCGGACGGTCTGACGAATCGAACAGACCGTTCGCGCCTATTTTATATGCCGCGCTTCACATCGCCCGGCACGGCGTAGCAACGCGCGGCCGTGCCGCCCCACAACGCGCCGCGCTCGGCCGCCGACAGCCGCGATTCGGCCCAGCGCTCCACGAGCGACGTCACTTCGTCATACGACGCCGCCAGCAGGCACACGGGCCAGTCCGACCCGAACATCAGCCGCTGCGGCCCGAATGCGTCGAGCGCCGCATCGAGGCACTGTTCGATGTGCCGGATGTCCTGCGCGCGCAGGCCACGCCGCCAGTCGGCCTCGGTCACGAGCCCCGACAGCTTGCACGCGACATGCGGCAGCGCACCCAGCTCGCGCAGCGACGCGCGCCAGCGCGCGAGCGCCGTGTCGTCGCGCCCGAACTCGGCGAGCGCGGGCTTGCCGGCATGATCGAGCACGAGCCAGTGCGCATCGTGCGTCGCGCAGAACACGCGCACGTCGGGCAACTGCCGTTCGAACACGAGCACGTCGTACACGTAGCCGTTCGCCTGCAGCCAGGCAACGCCGCGATTGAAACCGGGATCCGCGACGAACGCGGCCACGTCGGCCTCGTCCTGCACCTGATGACGAAAGCCGCGCAGCTTCGGGCTGCCCCACTCGGCGACCCGATCGGCAAGCGCCGGCGCACCGAGATCCTCCCAGCCGACCACCGCCGCGATACGTGCGTCGTCGCGCGCGAGATCGAGCAGGAACGCCGTCTCGTCGCGCCCGGCGCGCGCCTGCACCGCGATCGACGCGCCGAGCGCCTGCGCATGCATCTGCGGCCACAGCGCGTCGGGCAGGTAGTCGCGCGCGAGCACCCCCATCCCGGCGCCGATCCACGGATAGTCGGCCGCGCGATAACGCCAGAAGTGCTGATGGGAATCGATACGCACTGCGCCCATGGTGCCCTCGTGTTCAGTTGCCTCGGCGGCGGCGGCGCGCGTCATCGCCGCCGCTCATGCGCAACGTTCAGTCGTACAACACCGCCGCGATCTTCGGATCGTCGATATTGGTCTTGTCGTACCAGTAGAAACCGGTATCGATGACCTTCGGCAGCTTCTCGCCCTTGGTCGCCTTCACGGCCGCCTCGACGGTCTTGTAGCCGATCCCGATCGGGTTCTGCGTGATCGCGCCGGCCATCAGCCCGCTGCGGATCGCGTCCTTCTGCTGCTTGCCCGAATCGTAGCCGACGATCACGACCTTGCGTTTCATTTCGCGCACGCCGTTGACCACGCCGATCGCCGAGCCTTCGTTGGTGCCGAACAGCCCCTTGAGCTTCGGATACGCCTGCAGGATCGACTTCGTCACCTCGGTCGACTTCAGCTGGTCGCCTTCGCCGTACTGCACGGTCACGACCTGCACCTTCGGGTGCGCCGACTTCATCCGCTCGAGGAAGCCGTCGCGGCGGTCGATGCCGGTGCGGCTCGTCTGGTCGTGCGCGACCACCGCCACCTCGCCTTCGTCGCCGATCAGCGCGGCAAGCTTGTCGGCCGCGAGCGCCGCGGCGGCCTTGTTGTTGGTCGCGGCCGTCGTCACGGGGATGTCGCTGTCGACGCCCGAGTCGAACGCGATCACCGGGATCTTCTCGGCCTGCGCCTTCTTCAGGAGCGGCAGCGCGGCCTTGCTGTCGAGCGCCGCGAAGCCGAGCGCGGCCGGCTTCTTCGCGATCGCGGCCGACAGCATGTCGATCTGCTTGTCGACCATCGCCTCGGTTTCGGGCCCTTCGAACGTCACCTTCACCTTGTAGTCCTTCGCGGCCTGCATCGCGCCCGATTTCACGGCCTGCCAGAACTGATGCTGGAAGCCTTTCGAGATCAGCGGGATATAGGCTTCCTGCGCCTGCGCGCCGGCCGTGACGCCGACGGCGAACGTCAGCCCGACGATCGCGTTCAACACCTTGCTCCTGATCACTTCGCGTCTCCTTGGTTGGACTCTTCTGGATGCCGGCCGGGCCGGCGGTGAAGCGGATGCCTGCGTGCAGGCGGGCGTCAGCGGCGGCGCCGGCGCAGGATGTCGACGTACACGGCGAGGATGATGATCACGCCCGTCACGACCGTCTGCCACTCCTGCGCGACCGACATGATGCGCAGGCCGTTGGTCAGCACGCTCATGATGAACGCGCCGATGATGGTGCCGACGATGCTGCCCGCGCCGCCCGACAGCGACGTGCCGCCGATCACGACGGCCGCGATCGCATCGAGCTCGTAACCCTGGCCGAGCGCCGGCTGCGCGGAATTCAGCCGCGACGCGATCAGCAGGCCGGCAATCCCGCATACCGCGCCGCTGAACGTGTAGACGGCGATCTTCCACGCGTCGACGTTCACGCCGGACAGCCGCAGCGCCTCCTCGTTGCTGCCGAGCGCGAACGTATAGCGGCCGAAGATCGTCCGGTTCAACACGATCGATGCGCCGATCGCGACGAGGAACAGGATCAGCACCGCGTTCGGAATCGGCAGCGCGGGAATCAGGTTGCCGATCAGCGAATCCTGCGCGATCGCCGTGAAGCCCGGCGTGTCGTTGAAGTAGATCGGCCGCGTGCCGGAGATCACGAGCGACAGCCCCTTGAGCAGCATCATCATGCCGAGCGTCGCGATGAATGGCGGCACCTTCATCTTCGCGATCACGAAGCCCGACACGCAGCCCGACAGCGCGCCGAACAGCAGCGCGGCCAGGATCCCGAGCGGCAACGGCATGCCCCACTTGGTCAGCACGACGCCGGCCATCACCGCGCAGAACGTCATCAGCGTGCCGACCGACAGGTCGATGCCCGACGTGATGATCACGTACGTACACGCGACGGCCAGCACGCCGTTCACGGCGGTGGCCTGCAGGATCGTGACGAGGTTGTCGACTTCGAGGAAGTTCGGCGACGCGAAGCTGAAGAACACGATCAGCAGCACGAGGCTCGCGAACGCGAGCAGCTTCTGCCGCGCGGCCGGATTGAAAAAGCGCGACTTCAGGCTCGATGCGGCGGCCGGCGTGTCGCCGGAAGCGAGGGGCGGGACGGGATGCGTATCGTTGGACATGATCGGGTCAGCGTCTGTATCAGGAAATCAGGACAACACGGTCGACTCGCGCTGCGTCGCGAGCTGCATGATCTTTTCCTGCGTGGCGTCGGCCGCGCGCAATTCGCCGGTCACGCGGCCTTCGCACATCACGAGAATCCGGTGGCTCATGCGCAGCACCTCGGGCAGCTCCGACGAGATCATCACGATCGCCTTGCCGTCGGCGGCCAGCGCGTCGAGCAGCTTGTAGATCTCGCTTTTCGCACCGACGTCGATGCCGCGCGTCGGTTCGTCGAAGAACAGGATGTCGCAGTCGCGCAGCAGCCACTTCGCGATCACGATCTTCTGCTGGTTGCCGCCCGACAAAAGGCGCGCGGGCTGCGCGACCGACGGCGTGCGGATCGCGAGCTGCCGCACGTACGCCTGCGCGGTGTCGCGCATCTCGCGCGCATCGAGGAACACGCCACGGCGCACGAAACGACGCATGCTCGACAAGGCGATGTTGTTCTGCACGTCCATCCCGACCGCGAGCCCGAAGTGCTTGCGATCCTCGGACAGGTAGCCGATCCCGTGCTTCACCGCGTCGGCCGGCGTGCGGATCGTCACGGTCTTGCCGTGCACGCGGATTTCACCGGCATCGACCGGGTCCGCGCCGAACACCGCGCGCGCAACCTCGGTGCGGCCCGCGCCCATCAGCCCGGCGAATCCGAGGATCTCGCCGCGCCGCAGCGTGAAGCCGACCTCGCGGATCGCACGGCCGCGCGACAGCCCGCGCACTTCGAGCGCGATATCGTTCGCCGACGTATCGGGCGGCGTGCGGGATTCCGATTCGAGCTGGCGGCCGACCATCATCGAAATGATCGTATCCATCGAGGTGCCGGCCATCGGCACGGTCGCGACGTACTTGCCGTCGCGCATCACGGTCACACGATCGGCGATCTGGCGCAGCTCGTCCATCTTGTGCGAGATGTAGACGATGCCGACGCCGTTCGCGCGCAGGTCGCGGATGATGCGGAACAGCTCGCCGATCTCCGCGTTGTTGAGCGCGGCGGTCGGCTCGTCCATGATCAGCACGCGCGAGTCGAACGACAGCGCCTTCGCGATCTCGACCATCTGCTGCTTCGCGACCGTCAGCCGGCCGACCGGCGTGCGCGGGTCGAGATCGAGCCGCATCCGCCGGAAGATCGCGGCCGCATCGCGGTTGAGTGTCTCTTCGTCGACGAACACGCCGAAGCGGCCGCGCGGCTCGCGGCCGATGAAGATGTTCTGCGCGACGCTCAGGTGGTTCATCAGGTTCAGTTCCTGATGGATGATGCCGATCCCGAGCGCCTGCGCGGCGCGCGGATCGGCGATCTCGACCGCGCGGCCGTCCATCCGGATCTCGCCGTCGTCGCGCTGGTACACGCCCGCGAGGATCTTCATCAGCGTCGACTTGCCGGCGCCGTTCTCGCCCATCAGCGCATGCACCTCGCCGGCGCGCAGGTCGAAACGGCAATCGTCGAGCGCCTGCACACCGGGGAAGCGCTTGCCGATGCCGGTCAACGCAATCAGCGGCGGCGTGGTGTTCGGGTTCAGGTCGGGTTGCATGAATCGCGGCCCTCAGCTGATCGCACGGTCGAGATGCGTGTAGCCGCCGTCGACGAACAGCCACTGGCCCGTCGTGTGCGAAGCGCGTTCCGACAGCAGGAACACGGTCGTATCGGCGATTTCGTCGGCCGTCGTGAAGCGCTGGCCGAGCGGCACCTTGCCCGCGATGCCGGCGAGCTTCGCGTCGGGATCGTCGAAGCCCGCCAACCAGTTCCGGTACAGCGGCGTCATCACCTCGGCCGGAATCACCGCGTTCACGCGCACGCCGTCGTCGCGCAATGCGACGGCCCATTCGCGTGTCAGCGCAAGCTGCGCGCCCTTCGACGCGCAATAGCCGCTCGTGTTGCCCTGCCCGGTCACGGCCGTCTTCGACGAGATATTCACGATCGCGCCGCGCGCCGCCTTCAGGTGCGGCACGCAGTAGTGCGCCATCACGTAGTAGTGAACGAGATTGCGCTCGAGCGACGCGACGAACGCGTCGCGCCCCGCATCGAGCCCGATGCTGTCGTTGATACCCGCGTTGTTGACGAGGCCGTCGAGATGACCGAAACGCTGGATGGTCTGCGCGACCGCATCGCGGCACTGCGTGTCGTCCTGCAATTCGACGGACACGCACGTGGCGTTCGGCTGCTTCCGCACGAGTTCGCGCCAGAATGCATCGTCTGGCGCGTGGCGCGCGAACACCACCGGAATCGCGCCTTCTTCGGCCAGCCGCATCGAGATCGCGGCGCCGATGCCCGATGCGCCGCCGGTCACGATCACGACCTTGTCTTGCAGATTCAAATCCACTTCGCGTCTCCGTCGTTCATGTTGTCGGCACGCCCACCCTGCTTCAGCCGCGGAACCGGTACTGCTCCAGCGATTCGGGTTTCATCTCGATCGAGAAGCCGGGCGCCGTCGGCGGCATGTACGCCGCGCCGCGCACGACGCACGGTTCGACGAAATGCTCGTGCAGGTGATCGACGTATTCGGTCACGCGCCCTTCCTTCGTGCCGGAAATGCACACGTAGTCGATCATCGACAGGTGCTGCACGTACTCGCACAGCCCGACGCCGCCCGCGTGCGGACACACGGGCAGCCCGTACTTCGCGGCCATCAGCATCACCGCGAGAATTTCGTTCACGCCGCCGAGCCGGCACGCGTCGATCTGCACGACGTCGATCGCGCCGCGTGCGATGAACTGCTTGAACAGCACGCGGTTCTGGCACATCTCGCCGGTCGCGACCTGCACGGGCGCGATCGCCTTGCGGATCTTGCGATGCCCTTCGACGTCGTCGGGGCTCGTCGGCTCCTCGATGAACCACGGCCGCGCGAACGCGAGCTCGCGCACCCAGTCGATCGCCTCGTCGACTTCCCACACCTGGTTCGCGTCGATCATCAGCTTGCGATCGGGGCCGATCACTTCGCGCGCGATCGTCACGCGACGAATATCGTCCTCGAGGTTCGCGCCGACCTTCAGCTTCACGTAGTCGAAACCGGCGTCCACCGCCTCGCGGCACAGCCGGCGCAGCTTGTCGTCGCTGTAGCCGAGCCAGCCGGCCGACGTCGTGTAGCACGGGTAGCCGTCGCGCTCGAGCGCCGCGATCCGCGCGGCCTTGCCGGGCGCCTGCCGGCGCAGCAGCTCGAGCGCTTCGTCCGGCGTCAGGCAGTCGGTCAGATAGCGGAAGTCGATCGCGCGTACCAGCTCCTCGGGGCTCATGTCGGCGACGAGCCGCCACAGCGGCTTGCCGACGGCCTTCGCCCACAAATCCCACACCGCGTTGACGACGGCGCCCGTCGCCAGGTGGATCGCGCCCTTGTCGGGGCCGATCCAGCGCAACTGGCTGTCCGACGTCACGTGCCGCCAGAAGCGGCCCATGTCCTCGCGGATCCAGTCGAGGTCGAGGCCGACGACAAGGTGACGCATCGCGTCGATCGCCGCGCAGCAGATTTCGTTGCCGCGCCCGATGGTGAACGTGAGCCCGTGACCCTCGAGCCCGTCGCGGTCGGTTTCGAGCACGACGTAGGCCGCCGAATAATCGGGGTCCGGATTCATCGCATCGGAGCCGTCAAGCTGGCGCGAGGTCGGGAAGCGCACGTCGAGGACGCGCATCGATCGAATGATAGGCATGACGAACCGTCCGTTAAAGGAAATCAGGCTTGCACGGTGCGCTGGCGTTGCTCGCCGAGCCCGTCGATACCGAGCGTGATCACCTGTCCGGCACGCAGGTAGACGGGTGGCTTCTGCCCGAGGCCGACACCCGGCGGCGTGCCGGTCGAGATCACGTCGCCCGGCTGCAGGCTCATGAAGCGGCTCAGGTAGCTGATCAGGTGCGGCACGCGAAACACCATCGTCGCGGTCGTGCCGTTCTGGTAGCGGTGGCCGTCGACGTCGAGCCACAGCCGCAGCGCGTGCGGATCGGGTACTTCATCGGCCGTCACGAGCCACGGGCCGAGCGGGCCGAACGTGTCGTTGCCCTTGCCCTTGTCCCACGTGCCGCCACGCTCGAGCTGGAATTCGCGCTCCGACACGTCGTTGACGACGCAGTAGCCGGCGACGTGCGACAGCGCATCGGCTTCCGCGATATAACGACCGCCCTGGCCGATCACCACGCCGAGCTCGACTTCCCAGTCGGTCTTCTCCGAGCCGCGCGGAATCTCGACGTCGTCGTTCGGGCCCGAGATCGCGCTCGTCCACTTGCCGAATACGACGGGCTCCTTCGGCACTTCCATCCCCGATTCGGCCGCGTGGTCGGAATAGTTGAGCCCGATGCAGATGAACTTGCCGACACGGCCGACGCAGGCGCCGAGCCGCGGCGTGCCTTCGACGAGCGGCAATGACGACGGCGGAATGTCGCGCAGCCGCGCGAGCGACGCGGGCGTCAGCGCATCGCCGGCGATGTCGTCGATCACGCCGGACAGGTCGCGAAGCTGGCCCTGCGCATCGAGCAGGCCCGGTTTTTCATGGTGTTTGTCGCCAAATCTGAGCAGTTTCATAGCGTTGTCGGAACGGAAACGGAAAGTGAATGGGCAGGCGCGGTCAGTTCAACACGGTCAGTTTGACCAGCCGCCGTCGATCAGGTGGATCGCGCCGGTCGTGAACGACGCTTCGTCGGAGGCCAGGTACAGCGCGAGCGCGGCCACTTCGTCCGCGCTGCCGATGCGACCGATCGGCTGGCGCGCGACGAACGCCTGGCGTACCTCGTCGGCCGACACGTGGCGCGTGCGCGCCTGGTCCGCGATCCGCTGCTCCAACGACGGCGATTCGATCGTGCCCGGGCAGATCGCGTTGCAGCGGATGCCGCGCTCGACGAAATCGGCGGCGACCGCCTTGGTCAGCCCGATCACGGCCGCCTTGGTCGTGCCGTAGACGAAGCGGTTCGGCACGCCCTTCACGCTCGACGCGGCCGACGCCATGTTGATGATCGACGCGCCGCCGGCTTCGAGCATCGCGGGCAGCAGCGTGCGGATCAGCCGGTACATCGACGTGACGTTCAGGTTTATCGAGAACGCCCACGCGTCGTCGTCGCAGTCGAGGATCGAGCCGTGGTGCACGTAGCCCGCGCAGTTGAACAGCACGTCGAAGGCGCGTTCGCCCGCGGCGAGCGCCGCGACGTCGCCTGCATCGGTGACGTCGAGCCGCCGCGTGGTCAGCCTGCCGCCCGCGCGTTCGGCGTCGGCCTCGAGCCGCACGAGCGCGGCTTCATTGATGTCGGTCGCCAGCACATCGGCGCCCTCGCTCGCGAACCGCAGCGCGGTCGCGCGGCCAATGCCCTGCCCGGCCGCCGTCACCAGCGCGCGTTTGCCCTGCAATCTCATGAGCACGTCTCCCGAAAAAGCCGGCCATCCATCGGCCGATTGGCACAAAGGACTAAAGGTCCAACCAATCATAGGAAGTGATCGCGCGTTTGTCACGAAATCGGGATTCAGTATTTACCCGGGTGGGGAAATCGGGCCGGCGGAGAAAAATCCGCTGCTCGACGGGCACGGGAAGGATGCGCCGGGGGCCGCGCAAACCCAATACCGGCGGGCCGCCCGGCTGGTTTGGCGCATTCGCGCGACGCCGCGCCCACGCCAAACTGACAAAAAAGTCATGTTCACGTCAGGGTCTCAACGGGATGAGCGCGCGATCATGGCGTTGCCGGACCGCGCTTTTCAACCATCGCCTCCCCGCCCGCTTTCGGTCCCTGCGGGCACCTCCGTCCCCCGGCGATGGACTCCGTGACTGGGCGAGCAGACACGGTGCGCGGGCCGATTTTCCGCCCCGGACTTCCCGTCCGGGGCGTTTTTGTCCGTGGTTTCCAAGAAAATAAGCTTGGATTGTTTCTAAATCGGCAAAAGGTAATTTGAGCCAGACAGGATGTTTTTTCCGGTCACAGACGCTTACATTTAGCGCACCACTCATGGAAACCGCTACGGATTCGCCATCGGGTAGTGACATCCACTGCCACGGCCGAAACCGCACGAGCTTTAGGAAACGGCAAAATGAAGGCCTCCAAATCCCTGCCTGCGCTCGATCCCGCCGACGTCCACGTCGAAATTCTCGAACGTTCCGATACGCTGCTCGTCGTCCGCTGGGTCGAGCCCGGCCGCTGTCATTACGGTGAACAGCGCTGGCGCCGCCGCTTCGCGCAACGCACCGGCACCTGCGCGCTGTCGCGCCAGGTCATCCACCGCGGCGACGAAGTGTTCCGCCCGGCCGAACGCCCGGCGCCCGCGAATGCAGCCGCGATGATCTCCGCCGCCGAGGTGCTCGCGCTGGCCGGAAGCAGGTAAAACCTGCCGGCCGAGCGCCGGGGCCCACCGCGCCACGCACTGCGCCCGCCCTAGAAGCACCGGTCTAATTCCCCCGCTTGTCTGTCACGTCCGCCCGCACTATCGTTACACCACGCAATGTAACGATTACGTGTCGCGGCCGCTCGGCCGTGCCGATGGAGACAGACATGCATGCATGGAGTGCGCGCCACGTCCCGGCGCAGGGCGGCAAGGTCGCGGTCGTGACCGGCGCCAACAGCGGTCTCGGCTGGCAGCTCGCGGAAACGCTGGCCGCGAAAGGCGCGACGGTCGTGATGGGCTGCCGCGACGCCGGGCGCGCCACCCAGGCGGCCGATGCGATCCGCCAACGCCACCCCGATGCTCGTGTCGAAGTCGATCCGCTCGACCTCGCCGATCTCGCGTCGATCGAACGCTTTGCGAGCACCATCGCTGAACGCCACGGCCGCGTCGACATCCTCTGCAACAACGCCGGCGTGATGTTCCTGCCGCTGCGCCATACGCGCGACGGCTTCGAGATGCAGTTCGGCACCAACCACCTCGGCCATTTCGCGCTGACCGGCCATCTGCTGCCCGCGTTGCGCGCCGCACGGCGGGCGCGCGTCGTGACGATGTCGAGCGGCTTCAACCGCGGCGGCCGGATTCGCGTCGACGACCTGCGCGGCGAGCACCGCTACAACCGTTATCTCGCCTATTGCGACAGCAAGCTCGCGAACCTCGTGTTCGCGATCGAGCTGCAGCGCCGTTTCGAGCGCGCCGCGTTCGCGGGAATCAGCGTGGCCGCGCACCCCGGCTACGCGGCGACCAACCTGCAGTTCGCGGGCCCAGCGATGGACAGCTCGCCCGCGCGCGCCGCGTTGATGCGTGCGGCGAACCGCTATCTCGCGCAGCCGGCCGACCAGGGTGCGCTGCCCGCGATTCATGCGGCAACGTCACCCGATCTCGCCGGTGGCGCGTACATCGGGCCATCCGGCTGGTTCGAGTCGCGCGGGCTGCCTGCGGCCGCGAGCGTGCCGCGCTCGGCGCGCGACGTGGCCTCGGCGGCGCTGCTGTGGGAGGCGTCGGAAGCCGCGACGGGCGTGCGCTTCCTCAGTTCGGGCGCGCCCGCCGGACGCGCGGCGGGCCGGCCGTTCGACACGGCGGCCGAAGCACGCTGAACCGCGCGCCGCCGCCCGCAATATTCTTCATACTTATTGCACAGACCGAAAAGAAAGCCCGTTGAAAGACTGAATCGCCGCGCCACTGTTACCGCGCAGGAAACAATCTATCGTCAAATTCAGCGTTTACCCTGAACCCTCCGGTGACTAAGATTTGATCAATCGCTTAAGACATGGAGTCGAGAGCGAACTCAATAAAACACCCGGAGGTCACCATGAAATCGCTCGTTTCCGCAGTTGTTGCCGCTGTCGCCCTGTCCGCTTCGTTCGGCGCATTCGCTCAAAGCACCGTGACCCGCGCTCAAGTGCGCGGCGAACTGGTCCAGCTCGAACAAGCCGGCTACAAGCCGGGCGTGTCGAGCCCGTATTACCCGAACGATATCCAGAGCGCCGAAGCGCGTGTTCATGGTGCCGACACCAGCGGCTACGGCGCTCAGCCGGCTCCGCTCGTCCACTCGGGCGCCCCGGCAGCCGCATCGTCGAACGCACGCGACTCGATCTTCTTCGGCCAGTAAGCCGATGCGCCCTCGGCGGGCGCCGCGCATCGCGCGATGAAGCAAGGCAGTCAGGACGAGCCCCTTCGCGGGGCTCGTCTTTTTTGTGAAACGCATACCTCCGCCGCCCGGCAGCGGGTGGCTTCGCCCGGGCGCTGTGCGTCCGGGTGCTTTTTCCTGGTCGGGTATGCGTGATGAAGCCGGGTGCGCCGATCAGCGCACCGCGGCCGTGGCAGACGCCGATCGCGACAGCACGCGCCAGCGCGACAGCAATTCGTCGCGGTCGACGTAACAGCCCTGCAGGTGCCGGCGGCCGGTCGACGGATCGAACTCGGTACGCGCATGCAGCACGCGCCGGTTGTCGAACGCCCACATGTCGCCCGCCCGCAGCCGGCGGTGTACACGCAAGCGCGGCTCGCGCGCGAGCGCGAGGAACCGCCGGTACGCGCGATAGACGGCCGCAACCGAGCCGGCCGGCGCATCGAGCGGCCCGCGCAGGAAGTTCGCGACGCGCACTTCCGTGACGTTGCCGCGCGCATCGAGCCCGATCACCGGCGCCGAACAGCGGTAGTCGCTGTTCGCACTCTTGTTCCAGAACTCGAACGGCGTCGACGCCAGTTGTTCGAAATCGGCCGGATGCTCGCGCCGCAGCGCATCGGCAAGTGCAAAGCCGTCGAGAAAGATGCTGTCGCCGCCCGTCGCTTCGTTGGCCAGGCAATGCAGGAACTGCACGCCCGGCTGCAACTCGCGTGTCGGCAGGTCGGTATGCGGCGGCAGGTTCAGCGACGTATACGCATTGCTGTCCGGGCGCGGTTTCGATTCGACGTCGAACAGCACACCGAAATTGCTTTCGCGGATCAGGCCGATGCGGCGCGCAATCTCGTCGACGCGGCCGCGCTCGGCCGGCACGCCTTCGACGAGCGTCAGCCCCGTGCGCTGCAGCGCGGCGAGCCAGGCGAGCAGTGCACCGTCGTCCTCCATCACGTCGCGCCAAGCGAATACGCCGATCGCCGTTG